>JBDSOM010000218.1:0-4514 GCA_039914785.1 Novosphingobium sp. | reverse complement strand
AACCCGGTCGGCGATCCGCTGTTCGAAGCGCTGCGCGCCCGCCGCCGCGAGCTCGCCCAGGAAGCCGGCCTGCCCCCCTACGTCATTTTCCACGACGCGACCTTGCGCGAGATCGCGGCGGCACGGCCCGCTTCCTTGCGCGAGCTTGGCGAAGTCAGCGGGGTCGGCGCGCGGAAACTGGAAGCTTATGGCGATGCTTTCCTCAGCGTCGTGCGGCAACACTGAGCGACCGTTAGCGCCGGGTTAGCGGGCGGTTTGCCTGATCTTAACCCGCACCGGCTAGCGGGGGAGCATGACCAAACTTGCCCAGATCGCCGCCTTCTACGCCGCCCTCGCCTTCGGCACCGTGCCCTTCGCGATCGTCGCCTCGTCGGCCGCCGACGCCCAGGAAGGCTCGCCCGCCCCTTATACGCTCGTCGAAAGCGGCCAGGGCTTCACTCGGCTCCAGGACGCGGTCAACGCGATCGGTAATGGCCGTGGCACGATCCGCTTCGGCTCGGCGCGCTTCGCCGACTGCGCGGTGCAGGAAGGCGGCGAGGTGACGTACGTCGCGGCCGTTCCCGGGCAGGCGATTCTCGAAGGCGTCGTTTGCGAAGGCAAGGCGGCGCTGGTCCTGCGCGGACGGTCAGCCAAGGTCGACGGCCTGGTCTTCGCCGGCATCCGCGTGCCCGATCGCAACGGCGCGGGAATCCGGCTGGAGCAGGGCAACCTGTTCGTCACCCAAAGCTGGTTCCGCGACAGCGAGGAAGGGATCCTCACCGCGCCCGACCCCAGCGGCGCGATCGTCATCGACAAAAGCACGTTCAGCCGCCTTGGCCGCTGTGACGGCGATGCCTCGTGCGCGCACTCGATCTACACTGCGGACTATGGCTCGCTAACGGTTACCCGCAGCCGCTTTGAGGCCGGGCGCGGCGGGCACTACCTCAAGACCCACGCCCGCCGGGTCGAGATAGCCGGCAACAGCTTCGACGATTCGCGCGGCAGCACCACCAATTACATGATCGACCTGTCGGTCGGCTCGACCGGCCGGATCGCGGGCAACTGGATGGTCCAGGGCCGCGACAAGGAGAACTACTCCGCGTTCATCGCGATCGCCGCCGAAGGCCACAAGAACCGCGCCGACGGCCTGGTCATCGACGCCAACGACGCCCGCTTCGCTCCGGGGGTCGATCGCTCCAGCCAGTTCATCGCCGATTGGTCGGGCGACAAGCTGGCCATCGGCCAGAACACGCTGGGCGCCGGAATCGAGCGCTACAAGCGCCGCTAGGCTCTGCTGCGGCGCGGCTGGAGCAGCGCCGGTTCCGGCCCGCTCCCCCGACATTGCAGGTTAAGGCTGGGTCGCTTATCCGGAGCCCATGCTCGGCCGCCTGCCTTCCCTGACGCTTGTCCGCCTGCTGGCGGCCTTGCTGCTGGCGACGATCGGCCTGCAGGCGAGCCAATCGTTCGATGCCGCACTGCGCCCCAGCCATGGTTCGGCGTTCAACGCCGCGACGGCCGAGGTCGCCCTCGCCCCGCAGCGCCGGGCCGAGACGGAGGCCGTGACGGCCGCGCCGATGCCGGCCGTGCTACCGCCGGCCGCTGTCGCGCCATTACATTACCGAGCCGAAATCCTCACGCGCCAGCCGGTCCTGCGTCCCGATTCCACCGGTCCGCCCGCGCGGTTGATCCTTGTGCGACAACCCGCCCCCCGGGCGCCGCCCGCCACCTGAACTGACCGACCACAGCGCCTTTCGGCGCCGATTTCACCTCAGTTCAGGATTCTCAGACATGACCGAAGTTACCGAGGGCGATCGCGCCCTTCGCCGTGCGCGCATCGAACGCGCGCTGGCCGACTACCCGCACATCGAACGCGAGCGCATCGACGAGGTGCGTCACTGGTTCGACAAGGAAGCCTCCGCGCTCGACGTCGCGGTGCTCGCCACGAACCAGGACATCGCGGTCGCTTACCGCCGGTTCCGCGCCGATCACATCGATACGTTAACCCCGAAAGACTACTTGCGTGGCGTCGCCTTCACGGCAGCGATCGTGGTGATCATCGTCCTGATCGTCTGGCGCGCGTAGCCTGGAGCTGGCAGGGCTGGAGTGGACCCCGGCCCCGCCTTCTTCGTACCTCCGCCTTCGTCGTCAGATCAGGTGCCCGCTACGGTCGCGCTTGGTATCGAGGTAGCGCTGATTGTGGGGGTTGGCCGGCAGGCTGTGCGCGACCCGTTCGGCCACGGTCACCCCTTCGCCTTCGAGCGCGGCGACCTTGGCCGGATTGTTGGTCATCAGCCGTACGGCGGGGACGCCCAGCAGCCCGAGCATCCGCGCCGCGACCGGAAAGTCGCGCGCCTCCGTCGGCAGCCCCAGGCGGTTGTTCGCATCCACGGTGTCATAGCCGAAATCCTGCAGGCGGTAGGCCCGCAGCTTGTTGATCAGACCGATCCCCCGGCCTTCCTGGCGCAAGTACAGCAACACGCCCCAGCCGCCGTCCCGCGCCTCGGCGGCCATCGCCTCCAGCGCCGCGTCCAGCTGGGGTCCGCAGTCGCACTTGAGGCTACCGAGCACGTCGCCGGTCAGGCACTCCGAATGGAGCCGAACCAGCGGCGCACGGGCGCCGTCCTGCTTGCCGATCACTAGGGCGACATGCTCGCGCAAATCGTCAGCCGAGCGGAACGCCACGATCTCGGCATCCTCGCTCGCCGCGACCGGCAGATGCGCACGGGCGGCGATTTTGAGGTTGGCGGTATCCTTCCACCCGGCAAGATCGCGCGCCGAGACGGCTTGCGCCTCTCCCGCCGGCAGGGCGTCGACAAGGAACGCCGGCAACACCCCGGCGAGCCGCGCTAGCTCCATCGCCGTCGTCGCGGCTTCGCGGTGGTCTATATGCTCGGCCGCGAACGGACCTTTCATCGGGAACACCAGATCGAGCGCGGGATCGGCCACCGCCCGCGCCGCGGCAAGATCGAATGGTGCGGCAGCGCGGATGATGACCGGGGCCTCGGGCACCGCCGCTTCACGCTGGTTGGCGAGCTTGAGCGTGACCGCCCGTGCCGCCGAGATGAGCATCGTCCGTGCGGAGATTTCTTCGCCGAACCCGGTTTCAGCAGGGAGCAACGTAAATGCGCCGTCGAAGACGATTGGCCAACCGTGCCGCAGCGCATCGATCGCCAAGGCGACGCGCCGGGAGCCGCTCCCAGCCCCCCTCCCGCTCAAAGCCCCACTGTCGCTCAAAGATCGAACTCGGTGATCAACGGCACGTGGTCGGACGGCTGCTCCCAGCGCCGCGTTTCCTCGACGATGCGGTGGGACACCGCTTGACGCGCGAGTTCAGGCGAGGCCCACATGTGGTCGAGCCGCCGGCCCTGGTCCTTGTCGCGCCAGAACGCGCGGTAGCTCCACCAGCTGTAGTTGCGCTCAGGCGCGGGGATATGCTGCCGGCCAAGATCGACCCAGCCGTGCGCGTCCCCGAACCGGCCCAGCGTTTCCACTTCCAGCGGGGTGTGGCTGACGACCTTCACCAGCGCCTTGTGATCGTAGACGTCGCAATCCAGCGGAGCGACGTTGAAATCCCCGACGATCAGCGTCGGACGATCGAGCTGGTCCGCCCAGCGGGTCATCCGCGCCAGAAAGTCCAGCTTCTGGCCGAACTTGGGATTGAGCTCGCGATTGGGGATGTCGCCGCCGGCCGGGATATAGACGTTCTCGATGATCGTGCCTTGGCCGCCGCCGGCTTTGGGCCCGAGCAACTCCACGCCGATATGCCGCGCCTCGCCGTTGTCCTGCCAATCGTGCTTGCTGAAATCGCGGAACGGAATGCGGCTGACGGTCGCCACGCCGTGATAGCCCTTTTGGCCATGCACCGCCCGGTGGACATAGCCCAACCGCTCGAAGGGTTCGTGCGGGAACAAGTGCTCGGGGCACTTGATCTCCTGCAGGCACAGCACGTCGGGCGCCTGCTCGGTCAGCAAGCGCTCAACCTGCGCGATGCGCAGGCGGACCGAGTTGATATTCCAAGTGGCGACGGAAAGCATGGCACGGGCTTTAGGTGCGATGGTCGCGCGCGGCAATGCCGGGCCTTAGCCAGATCTACGGACCTGATCGAATGGCAAGCTTGACGGGCAGGTAAAGAAATCGCGCAAGACACAAAAAAACCCTCGTCCCGGGGGCAATGGGACGAGGGTTCCTTTGTGCGTTCGTCACGCTGACATTTCGGCCTTTGGGGAGGCGTGGGCAACAGGGGGGAAACCCGCCTCCAGCCGTCCTGTCGAGAACCTAAATAGGGGCTCTGTGCTTTCTGCCAAGTGAACGAGATCGAAAGATTCAGGCGGTCCGTCGCCGGCCAGGAACGGGCTGCGACGGGGTGTTGCCTGTCATCGACGAGTGACGGGCCGCGGATCGTTGAACCTGAACGCGTTCGCCGGCACCGCGACTCCATACTGCTGCCGAGACAGCCGAATCGTGGTGCGCTTGTTCTGCGAATCGAGCGCCACCCAGGTGGTCAGTTCCAAACCACCGGGGGCAGAAGCCTTGCG
>JBDSOM010000090.1:0-3243 GCA_039914785.1 Novosphingobium sp. | reverse complement strand
CGGTGCACTTGCTCGCCCTGGTCCCGCCGCAGCCGTTCGTGGCGTTCGCGGGGGTCCAGGCGACCATCGAGGAAGAGGCGCGGGCACGCGCGGAAACCTTGGTTACGGCCGCTGCGGGAAATATCGTGTCGGATAGCGGCGTCGTTCCACACATCGCGGTCTGCGTGGGCGAAGGCGAGAAAGTCGTGCGGGAATATCTGGCGGCAAACCCCGATGTCGCCGCGCTGGTGCTTGGCGCAGCGGGCGAAGGCGGTCCGGGGCCGCTGGTCACGCACTTTGCCGGGGCCGGCGTGGGGCAACTCCCATGCCCGCTTTATGTGATCCCGGGTTCGCTCAGCGATGAGGCGTTGGACCGCTTGAGTTAACCGGGATCGGCTGAGATCCCGCCCCCGGCCGGAAGATTACTTGCGCCCCTGATGCCGAATGTTCCCCGGCCGCCCGCGTTTGCCGGCCACGTGCTTGCCTTTGTGCTTGAACGCCATCGGCCTGCCCCGCGGTTCGACCGCGGCGCCCTCGCCGTCCTCGAGCTCGAATTTCAGCGCCCCGGTGAGGGGATTCGCCTCGGCCAGCTTCAACCGCAACCGATCGCCCATCGAATAGCGCGTGCCGGTCTGGTCGCCTTCCAGCACTCGCGATGCTTCGTCGTAGGAGAACCGCTCCCGCCCCAGGGTGGAAACCGGCACCAGGCCGTCGCCGCCCAGGCCGATGATCGTCGCGAAAAAACCGAACTTCTGCACCCCGGTGATCCGCGTTTCGAACACCTCGCCCACGCGGGCGGAAAGCCACGCCGCGACATAGCGGTCGATCGTCTCGCGTTCGGCCTCCATTGCCCGGCGCTCGGCCGCGCTTATCGCGTCGCTGACTCGCGCCAGATCGTCGCGATCCTGCTCGGCCAGCCCCGAGCGCGGCGGGACGCCGCCCTTGGGCGCGGGCTGTTCCAGATCGAACGCATCGACCAGCGCACGGTGGACCAGCAAATCGGCATAACGCCGGATCGGCGAGGTGAAGTGCGCATAGCTGCCCAGCGCCAAGCCGAAATGACCGACATTCTTGGGGCCGTAATAGGCCTGCGTCTGGCTGCGCAGCACCGCTTCCATGATCAGGGCCTTCTCGGCCTCGTCGGCCACATCCTTGAGCATGCGGTTGAACAGGCCGGGCGTAACGACCTGTCCCAGCGCGAATTTCCTGTCGAACGTCGCAAGGTAGTCTTTCAGCGCGACCAGTTTCTCGCGGCTCGGGGTTTCGTGGAGCCGATAGACGGTCGGCGCGACCTTGCTTTCGAGCGCTTTGGCCGCGGCAACGTTGGCGGAAATCATGAAGTCCTCGACCACGCGGTGCGCGTCGAGCCGTTTGCGCACGGCGATCTCCGCGATTTTGCCGTGTTCGTCGAGCACGACCCGGCGTTCGGGCAGTTCCAGTTCCAACGGATCGCGATCCTTGCGCGCCGTTTCGAGCGCACGCCACGCGGCCCACAAGTTCCGAAGGTTCTCCGCTGCGCTGCCGTCATCGATCCGCGCTTGTGCGTCCTCGTAGGCGATCACTTCGGCGATCCGGACGATCGCGCGCGCGAAGCGCCACGATTTGACGCGCCCAGTGCGGTCGATCTCGAGATGGCAGGCCATCGCCGCCCGGTCCGCGCCGGCCTTCAGCGAGCAGACGTCGGCGCTGAGCACTTCGGGGAGCATCGGCACGACGCGGTCGGGGAAATAGACCGAATTGCCGCGCCGCCGCGCTTCGCGGTCGATCTGGCTCCCCGGTCGCACGTAAAAGCTGACGTCGGCGATCGCTACAAGCGCGCGGAAGCCGCCCACATTGTCAGGGCTCGGGTCGGGCTCGGCCCAGATCGCATCGTCGTGGTCGCGCGCGTCGCTGGGGTCGATCGCGACGATCGGCAAGTTGCGCAGATCCTCGCGGCGCTCCTCGCTCAACGGCAGTTTTGCGGATAGCTGCGCCTCGGCCAGCGTTTCTTCGGTGAAGAGGTTCGGGATATTGTGCTTGTGGATCGCGATGAGGCTGAACGCTCGCGGCGCCAGCGGATCGCCCAGGATCTCCGTTACCTTGACGCCGGACCGCTCGGTGCGGCCCGCTGGTTCGGCCAGCACGAGGTTGCCCGCCTCCGCTCCGCAGAGGTCGGCGATGGGCGACGAATTGCGGATCCGCTTGTCGACCGGGGCAAGCCATGGCTTGCCGGCACCGTCGAGTTCGACCACGCCCATGATCTGGTCGGAGCGAGCGGGCAGTTTCTTCATGACGTGTGCGCGGTAGCCGGCACCGGCTTCTTCAGTCCGCGCCAGCACTCTGTCGCCGTTCTTCAGCGCGGCGTGCTTGCCCTTTTCGATGATTCGCAGTCGCGGCGGCGGGCTGGCGTCGTCCGGCGACCAGGCATCCGGAATGGCGATCGCCTCGCCGTCCTCGGTATCGACGACGCGCAGGACGGTGACTTTCGCCACGCCGCCCATCCGGTGGAACGCGCTCTTGCTGCCATCGATTAGGCCTTCGTCGGCCATGTCGCGCAGCAGCGCCTTGAGCTGGATTTTTTCCTGGCCCTGCAGCCCGAACGCCTTGGCGATCTCGCGCTTTCCCGCGGCCGTGGGGCTCTTGGCAATGAACTCGAGGATTTTGTCGCGGCTGGGGAGCCCGTGATGGGGTTTGGATGGCTTGGTCAACTCAGTATGCCCGAGCGACGAAAATGCGCTCGACCGCGGGTTCGCCGGTGAGGATACAGGTGCCGGATACCGCGGCGCCATCCATCGGCGTGTTGCGAACGGTCAGCTTGAGCGCCTTGAGCTTCGCCACCACCTCTTCGAGTGCGGTGCCGGTCGGCTTGGACCAGACGAGCTCGACCCAGCCCGGATAGCGCTGGTCGGCGGCATAGAACTTTGCCAGTTCGTCGAAGCTTTCGATCCCGCGCGTGATGTTCGCGTCCCGGCGTTGCAGCGCATCGGCGTAAAGCGAGCGCTGGATATCATCCAGCTCCGCCGCGGCCTTGGCGAGGAACGCGTCCCTGCTCTGCCCGACGAAGTCCGGCTTGCCGTCCTCTCGCCAAAGCTTGTCGCGGCGCAGGACGGAGACTTGGCCGCCGGCCGCATCGCGCCCGCCGATCTCGAGGATCAGCGGAACGCCCTTCTTGACCCAGGCCCAGCGCTTTTGCGTGGCTTTGCCGGGGCGCTTGTCGAGCAACACACGCACCGGCTCGCCGAGCGATGATTGCGCAGCCAGCGCCTTGCGCAGCCCCTCGCAGTA
>JBDSOM010000200.1:0-6824 GCA_039914785.1 Novosphingobium sp. | reverse complement strand
GATGGCCGCGCGCGAGGTGGCGGTCAGTTCGCTCGCCACGACGTACGCCGTCGCCGCCAATGGCGACGAGGACCAGACCGCGGTGGCGCTCGGCGATCGGCTCAAGTCGCGGTGGACGCTGCCGATGGCGCTGGCGTTCCTGGCCTGGTTCGTCTTCGCGCCACAATGCCTCTCCACGATCGCCGTCGCGCGGCGCGAAACGAATGGGTGGAAGTGGCCGATGTTCATGCTCGGCTACTTGTTCGTGATGGCTTATGTCGCCGCAGGGGCGACCTACTGGGCAGCGATGGCGCTGGGATTGTAAGCCCGGCCAAGCGCCGCAAGTTTCGTTTTCCTACATCGCGAAAACCTGTCATCGCGCTGGTTCCGATTTGTCCGGGGGGGTCAGCAGCGGGCCGTTTCGCAGGAACGATGTCACCCACTTTGGTACACTTAAGCGCTTGATAAAAATCATGTATTTTGGTGACGGTAGGGTGACAAATGGCGGATTTGTCACCCTGTAGCCGGGAGACTCCGGCACTCGCCCGGCCGCTTAAGCGTCTGGGCAGAGAGCCTGAAATGGGTTTGCAGTGGGCAAGCCCGGTCCCGCCACTGGTTCTATTCCGGGCGATTGGCTAATTCCCGCCCACAGCAATTTAGGAAGCGATTCGATGGCAGGCAGCGTCAACAAGGTCATCCTGGTGGGCAACCTCGGGGCCGATCCCGAGGTCAAGTCGTTCCAGAACGGCGGCAAGGTCTGCAACTTGCGGATCGCCACGTCGGAATCGTGGAAAGACAAGAACACCGGTGACCGCCAGGAGCGGACCGAATGGCACACCGTCGCGATCTTCTCCGAAGGGCTGGCCGGCGTTGCCGAGCGCTTCTTGCGCAAGGGCAGCAAGGTCTATCTTGAAGGCCAACTGCGAACCCGCAAGTGGCAGGATCAGAACGGCGCGGATCGGTACTCGACCGAGATCGTCCTCCAGGGTCCGGGCGCGGTCATGACCATGCTCGACGGTGCCCAGGGCGGCGGCGCGGGCGGCGGCGGCGGTGGTGGTGGTGGCCAGCGCAGCGGCGGTGGTGAGTGGGGCGGCGGTGCCGGTTCCGGTGGTGGCGGCCAGCGTTCGGGCGGCGGCAACGACTGGGGCGGCGGCGCTTCCTCGGGCGGTGCGGGTAGCGGTGGCGGCGCGCCCAAAGGCGGCTTCGCCGACGACCTGGACGACGATATTCCGTTCTGAGCGAACGCGCTCTTTCGGAGCAGACGCGGGCCTACTTCCGCCTCAGTCTTTCTTGAGCTTGGCCAGCACCGCAAAGGGATTGGCCGCGGGCTCTCCGAAGAACCCGGAGTTGCGGCGGAATTCGTCGGCGCCGGGGCCTTCCAGGAACGGGTCGATCGCCAGGGCCAGGCTCTGCGCGATCGCTTCGCCCAGGTCGAACTGGGTGCCGCTGAACTCGATTTCGTCCAGCGCGCCGGCGTCGAGTTCGATCTCTTCGTCGGGCCGGCTGAGGTTGCGTTCGGGGATGAAGCGCAGCTTCAATGCTTCGGCGACCCCGATCGAGAGATCCTCACCTGAAACGGTGCAGCTCTGGACGATGTCGGCGGTCAGGGTTCCGGTCGCCAGGATCGCGGCCTTCGTGGGTTCCAGCGTGACGACCGCGTTCAGGCGGTGAATCGCTACGATGGCGAAGCGCTTGGCCAGGGCGGCGCGCTCCGCTTCGTTGGCTTCGAGGCGGACGGGGTGGTTGCCGATCGAGCGGGTATCGATGAGGCGGCTGAATTCGGCTGCACTGAACTCGGGCGTCATCAGGCGAAATCTCCGCTCATCAGGCGGTCGGCGGGGAGGGCGGCGATCCGCTCCGCCAGCGCCTTGAACCGCACGGCGACCGGGGCGGGATCACCGCCGTCGTCCTGGCTGACGTTGCGGTCGACGGCGTCGGCCAGCGCGACGTCGTCCCCCGCCGCGAGCGCGTCGCGGTAGACGCCGAGGCGGCCGCCGAGCACGCTCATCAGCCGGCCCATATGCTTGCCAACCACGATATCGCCGACGCCGCTCTGGCGCAGCTGGCCGTCCATGTCCTCGACGAACAGCTCGGTCAGGCGGGCCGAAGGCGGGATCAGCGCCGGGTCGCGCTCCATCCGCAGCAACACCGCGATCAGCACGAGGGTGACCGCGTCGAACCGGCCGGGCACGGTGTCGGCGACGCGGCATTGCGCATACCAGGCAGGATCGCGCGAAAGCTCGACGATACGGTGCCAGAGGGGGCGCAGTTCGGCTCGATCGTCGGGACGTTTGCCGAACAGGCGGGAGAACAGTGACACGGTGATCGTCCTTTTCATTCAGCCCGGATTAAATGCGCGGAGGCGAAGCACCCGATGGAGCGACAGCGCCATTGCGCTGCCTCCCCGGGGGCCGTAAGGCTTCGGGCCGATATATGCGTAAAGGCGGTGCTGGCAATGGCGCAGCCCTCGCCAGGGAATTGACCGGAGCGAATTGATGCAAATGGGACCGATCCTCAACGGCCTTGCGACTGCGGCCGTCCTTGCCGCAGCAACGGCAGGCTGCGCGTCGATCAAGGATCACCGCGGCTACATCGTCGATCAGGCGCTGGTCGAATCGATTCAGCCCGGGGTGGATAACCAGACCTCGGTGGAGCGCTCGCTGGGCCGCGCGACTTTTACCAGTCAGTACGGCCAGCCCGCATGGTATTATGTCTCGACCAACACCCGCCAGCGGCCGTTCGCCAGCCCCCGGGCGACCGAGCAGACTATCCTGCGGATCCGGTTCGATGCGAAGGGCAACGTCGCCGCGGTGGACAAGGCCGGCGCGGAGAAGATCGCTTATCTTGATCCCGATGGCACGAAGACCCCGACGCTGGGCCGCGACCGTGGGTTCATCGAGGACCTGTTCGGTAACATCGGCACCGTGGGCGCGCCTGGCATGGGCGGCCCAGCCGGTGGTTCGGGCGGCGGCGGCGGACCGAACGGTTCGTAATTCCGGTTTATAACGGCTTCCCGTAGTCGATCCGGGACTGCTGCCGGCCCCGCGTTACCCAGCGTGGATGAGGCCAGCGCTCCCCGATCGCCCACCTGAGCGGGGGCGCGCAAGTCCGCGACGACGAACGTGCTTGAACCGTCTCCCAGAAGTCCCATATCCGGCCCATGGACGATAGCAGGGGCAGCCACGGCCTGATCCAGTGGCACGGGACCACCATCATTGGGGTCAAGAAGAGCGGCCGCACGGTTATCGCCGGCGACGGCCAGGTTTCCATGGGCAACACGGTGATGAAGCCGAATGCCCGCAAGGTCCGCCGGATCGGGGAAGGCGGCAAGGTTATCGCCGGGTTTGCCGGAGCGACCGCCGATGCATTCACCTTGTTCGACCGGCTCGAAAAGAAGCTTGAGCAGCACCGCGGCCAGTTGATGCGCGCGGCGGTCGAACTCGCCAAGGACTGGCGCACCGACAAGTACCTCCGCAATCTCGAAGCGCTGATGATCGTCGCGGATGCCGAGACGATGCTGATTCTCACCGGTAACGGCGATGTGCTCGAGCCGGAAGGCGGCATCGCCGCGATCGGGTCGGGCGGAAATTATGCGCTGTCTGCCGCCAAGGCGCTCGACGAGTATGAGCAGGACCCCGAAAAGATCGCCCGCCGCGCGATGGCGGTTGCCGCGGAAGTCTGCGTGTTCACCAACGACCGGGTGACGGTGGAAGAGATTTAAGCCGTCTTTGCCGGGGAGAGGGAGCTGCCCAGGCTCGCCCTCGCTCAATTCGAACGCAGCCAAGTCTCCGTATCTCTCCCCGTCGGTGAGAGAGTTTAGAGGACAGAATGAACGACAACCTCACTCCCAAAGCCATCGTCGCTGCACTCGACGAGCATATTATCGGCCAGGCCGACGCCAAGCGCGCGGTCGCGGTGGCGCTGCGGAACCGCTGGAGAAGACAACGGCTTTCCCCCGAACTGCGCGACGAGGTCACGCCCAAGAACATCCTGATGATCGGGCCGACGGGTTGCGGCAAGACCGAGATCAGCCGGCGGCTGGCCAAGCTTGCCGATGCGCCGTTCGTGAAAGTCGAGGCGACCAAGTTCACCGAAGTCGGCTACGTCGGCCGTGATGTCGAGCAGATCGCCCGCGACCTGGTCGAGGAAGCGATCCGTCTGGAAAAGGACCGCCGCCGCGAGGCGGTGCGTGAGGCCGCGTCGAAATCGGCGATGGACCGCTTGCTCAAGGCGTTGGTCGGCGAGAACGCCTCCGAGGCGACGCGCGAAAGCTTCCGCCAACGCATCGTCGAAAACGCGATGAACGACGTCGAGGTGGAAATCGAGGTCGAGGACGCTCCGCAGATGCCGTTCGAGCTGCCGGGGATGGGGGGCGGCAACGTCGGGATGATCAACTTGTCCGATATGATGGGCAAAGCGTTCGGCAAGCAGAACCTCAAGCGCCGCAAATTCAAGGTGCCCGAGGCCTGGGACAAGCTGGTCGACGAGGAAGCCGAGAAGCGCATGGACCAGGACGATGTCGCCCGGGTTGCGTTGCTCAACGCCGAGCACAACGGCATCGTCTTCCTCGACGAGATCGACAAGATCGCGGTCTCGGATGTGCGTGGCGGTTCGGTTTCCCGTGAAGGCGTGCAGCGCGATCTGCTGCCGCTGATCGAGGGAACCACCGTGGCCACCAAGTACGGCCCGATGAAGACCGACCACGTGCTGTTCATCGCGAGCGGTGCGTTTCATGTCGCCAAGCCCAGCGACATGCTGCCCGAACTTCAGGGCCGCCTGCCGATCCGGGTCGAACTGAAGGCGCTGACCGAAGAAGACTTCGTCCGCATCCTCAGCGAGACCCGCGCCAATCTGGTCTCCCAGTATTGCGCGCTGATCGCGACCGAGGAGGTCACGCTGACGATCACGCAGGACGCGATCCGCGAGGTCGCCAGGATCGCCGCGCAAGTCAACGAAAGCCTCGAGAACATCGGCGCCCGCCGGTTGCAGACGGTGATGGAAAAGCTGCTCGAGGAACTCAGCTTCGAGGCCGAGGATCGCAAGGGCGAGACGGTAACCGTGGATGCCGCCTATGTGCGCGATAAGCTGGCCGGGCTGGCGGCGGATAGCGATCTGTCGAAGTATATCTTGTAACATACGCGTCGCCCCGGGCACGGCCCGGGACGACGCGTGTTCCCGGGCGTCGCTCTCTCGGCTAAACCCCTGCAATGCAAACCCCCGAAGACCGCCCGATCTACCGCCTCCTCACCGGCAAGGACGACCGCGCCTTTTGCGAGCGCGTGTCCGAGGCGTTGGAGCAAGGTTGGCGGCTTTACGGCTCGCCGACGATCAGTTGGGATATCGAGAGCAACTGCATGAAGGCCGCGCAGGCGGTCGTCTGGCACGAGGCCGACGTCATCAAGGACTAGCGAAAGCGCACGCTCTTCCCGCTCATCTCGATCCGTGCGGGTAGCAGTCCGACCGAATCCCCGTCGGCCTGGACCGGAACTGGCTGGTTGCTGGTCACTTCGATCCAGTTCGTTTCCAGATAGCGCCATCCCGGATGCGGCGCGCGCATTCCGCCAAGCGCGCGCCCCGCCAGCGAGATCACGTCGCGGCGGCGGGCGCGGGGGAGGGCGAGGACGCGCAGGGCCTCGTGGCCAAGGTGCGCGCCGGGGTGGAGCGTCCACGGGCCGGCGTAGAACTTGCCCCGCAGCACGAACAGCGCTTCGGCTTCGAATTCATCTTCGCTGGTCCGCACGGTCAGGCGGTGGAGCGGCCATTTGACCAGCAGGCGCGTCATCGCCTCGACATAGGCGAAGCGGCCGATCCGGGCCTTCAGTCCTTCCGACAGCGAGGCCACTGCCAGGGCATCGACGCCGACCGAGAGGCAGGCGACGAACGGCTCGCCATTAAGCTCGGCCAGGGGGGAGCGGATCGCTCGGTCCTGCGCGATGCGGGCGATGAACGCTTGCGGGGACTTGGGATAGCCAAGCTCGCGGGCGACGAGATTGATCGTCCCCACCGGGAACACCGCGATCGGCGGTAGCGCGGCGGTATCGCCCTGGCGGCCCACCACCATCCGCACGGTCCCATCGCCGCCGCCGATGCACAGCAGGTCCGCGTCCGGTGCGTCGCGGGCGCAGTCGAAAGTCAGGCTGTCGTGATGGCTTACGGTATCGCCGCGGGCTTCCAGCGCGCGAGCCAGCGCCGCGACCGGGCCCAGCCGGTGCGCCGCCATCCGCGGGTTGTAGGCCAGCGCGATGCGCAACGCGTTATTCCGCGGCCTGGGTGAGGTCTTCGACTTCGGCGGCCTGGCGCGCCCACATTTCGGCATAAAGCCCGTCGAGGCGCAGCAAGTCGAGATGGCTGCCGCTTTCGGCCAGTCGGCCGTCGTTGAGCACCAGGATCGTGTCGGCATCGGCGATCGTCGAGAGGCGGTGGGCGATCGACAGGCTGGTCCGCCCGGTCGAAACGCGGTTCAGGGTCGCCAGGATGTCCTGCTCGGTGCGGGTGTCGAGCGCGCTGGTCGCTTCGTCAAGGAGCAGGATCGGCGGGTTTTTGACCAGGGTCCGCGCGATGGCGACGCGTTGCTTTTCGCCGCCCGACAGCTTGAGCCCGCGCTCGCCGACTTCGGTGGCAAAGCCTTTCGGCAGGCGCTCGATCAGCGGCATCAGCGCTGCGCCCCGCGCGGCGTCCTCGATATCCGCTTGCGTCGCCCCGCCGCGGCCATAGCCGATGTTGTAGCCGATGGTGTCGTTGAACAGCACCGAATCCTGCGGGACGATCCCGACAGCGTCACGCAAGCTCGCCTGGGTCACGCTGCGGATATCCTGTCCGTCGATCAGGATCCGCCCGAACCACGG
>JBDSOM010000082.1:0-7478 GCA_039914785.1 Novosphingobium sp. | reverse complement strand
ACGGCTGAGCTTATCGCGCTGGCGGTGGGGCTTGGCTCGCGAGGCGGCGGTGGCCGGGTTGGCAAGCTGACGATCTGCGCGGCATGACCGGCCTGCTCCCCTCCGAACTGGTAGAACTGGCGCGCCGCGTCGTGATCGAGAACATCGCCGCCGGCCGCACGGTCGCGTTGGCCGAAAGCTGCACTGGCGGCCTCGTCTGCGCGGCGCTGACCGAGATTCCGGGTTCCTCCGCAGTGCTCGACCGTGGCTTCGTGACGTACTCGAACGAAGCCAAGCTCGAAGCGCTCGAGGTGCCACGCGATATCATCGATACCTTGGGTGCCGTCTCGATCGCGACGGCCTGGGCGATGGCGCAAGGCGCGCTCAAGCACAGCCAGGCCGATGTCGCGGTGGCGATCAGCGGGGTTGCCGGACCAGATGGGGGCACCGAGCAGAAGCCTGTCGGACTGGTCGTGTTCGCGCGGGCAGTGCGGGGTAGCGACGACGTTTTTGCGGAAGAACACCAGCTGGATGCGCCGGACCGCTCGAGCGTCAGGCTTCAGGCGGCGCTGGTCGCGCTGGAACTGCTGCTGCCATAAAGCTCGGCAGCACGCGTCTCGAACGCGGCGACCATCTTGCGGAACGCCCGGTCGAAGTACTGGCCCGCCAGCTTTTCAAACAGCGCGTTGCGAAAGCGGAACTCGACCTTGAAGTCGATCTCGCAGGCGTGATCCCCGAGCGGGCGGAACTGCCAGGCGTTGTCGAGATCCTGCAGCGGGCCATCGATATAGTGGACGGTGATGCGGTCAGGCCGGTGCTTCGTGACGCGCGAGGAGAACTTTTCCCGCAGCGCGTTGAAGCCGACAAGCATGTCGGCGATCATCTCGGTGCCGTCGTCCGAACGGACGCGAGTCGCCATGATCCAGGGCAGGAACTCGCCATAGTTCGCCACATCGGCGACCAGATCGAACATCTGCTCGGCGCTGTACGGAAGCGTGCGGACTTCGTGGATACCGGGCATCGGATCTAGCGTGCCGCCGTCGCCAGCTGGGCCCTGGCGAGTTGTTGGTCACGCGCCGCTCGCATCTGGCGGAAATCGGCGTCGGCGTGGTAGCTCGACCGGGTCAACGGGCTCGCCGCGACCTGGAGGAAGCCCTTGGCCCGGGCGATCGCGCCATAAGCGTCGAACGCCTTGGGGGTGACGAAATCCATGACTTTGGCGTGCTTCGGCGTGGGCTGGAGATACTGCCCCATCGTCAGGAAATCGATCCCGGCGCAGCGCATGTCGTCCATGACCTGGTGAACCTCGAGGCGCTCCTCGCCCAGCCCGAGCATGACGCCCGACTTGGTGAAAATCCGCGGATTATGGCGCTTGACCTCTTCGAGGAGCCGCAGCGAGGCGTAGTAGCGCGCCCCGGGGCGGATCGTCGGATAGAGCCGCGGAACCGTCTCGAGGTTGTGGTTGTAGACATCGGGCCCAGCGGCGACGATCGCCGCGACCGCGGCAGGCATCTTGCCGCGAAAATCGGGCGTCAGGATCTCGATCGTGGTCTGGGGCGTGTTGCGCCGCAGCGCCTCGATCACCTTCACGAACTGCCCTGCCCCGCCATCCGGCAAGTCGTCGCGGTCGACCGAGGTGATCACGATGTGCTCCAGCCCGAGCTTGGCCGCGGCTTCCGCCACATGCTCCGGCTCGCTGGCATCGACCTTGCGCGGCATGCCGGTCTTGACGTTGCAGAACGCGCAGGCCCGGGTGCAGACATCGCCCAGGATCATCACCGTCGCGTGCTTCTTGGTCCAGCACTCGCCGATGTTCGGGCAGGCGGCTTCCTCGCACACGGTGGTGAGCCCCAGCTCGCGCATCAGGTCGCGGGTTTCGCCATAAGCCTTGGACGTCGGCGCCTTGACCCGGATCCAGTCGGGCTTGCGCTGGCGTTCTGGGACAAGGGGGCCGGTAACAGGAGTTGGCAACGGCGCTGCGGACATATCGTTCATGGGGTCCAGATAGGGCGTTGCGCGCGCCCTTGCCAGCCTGAAAGTTCGGAGCCATGAGGCACGCATGAGCAACGATCTGACACCTGAGTTCGCCCGGCTTGCCGAAGGCTACCGCCGGTTCCGTAGCGGCGGCTGGATGGAGAACCACGAGCGCTGGGAGGCCGCGCGCGTCGGCCAGCAGCCCCGCGTGATGATCATCGCCTGCGCCGACAGCCGGGTCGATCCTTCGCAGATCTTCGACATGGCCCCCGGTGAAGCCTTCGTCGTCCGCAACATCGCCGCGCTCGTTCCGCCGTTCGAGACCACGCCCGGCCACCACGGCGTCTCGGCTGCGCTGGAGTTCGCGGTCCAGGTCCTGGAAGTGAACGAAATCGTGGTCATGGGCCACGGCATGTGCGGTGGCTGCAAGGCGGCCCTGACGCAAAGCCTGCACGGCACGCAACCGGGCGAAGGCGGTTTCATCGCCGACTGGATCGGCCTGCTCGACGACGAGCGGGAGCTGATCGCCAAGACACTCGGCACGACCGGGCGCGAGGCGGAGCGGGCCATGGAGCACGCCAGCGTGCGCGTCAGCCTCGCCAACTTGCGCACGTTCCCGTGCATCCGCCGCAAGGAGCGCGACGGCCAGCTCAAGCTGCGCGGCGCGTTCTTTGCGATCGCGGACGGGGCGCTGCACGTGATGGACGCCGCGACCGGCCAGTTCGCGCCGATCGACTGACCATACGACAAGGGCGGCAGTCGCCTGCCGCCCCCTTTCGTCATGCCATTGGCATCACGCCGTTGGTGCGGCTTACTTCCCTGCAGCCTTCTGCGCAGCGTAGGCCGACCAGAGTTGCGCCAGGGTCTTGCGCGAACCCTGGACCTTGGCGAAGCTCGCCTGGGCGCTGGCGTAATCGCCCTTGTCGACCTGGGCGATGCCAAGCCGCGTGTTCAATCGGGCAGCGTCGCCGCCCGGCTTGCCGAGCGCGAGCGTGTAGAGATTCTCCGCCTTGACCGCATCCCCGTAGCTCAGGAACGTATCGGCACCCGCCGTTACGGTCGCCACCGAAGCATTCGGCGCATGCGCGTCGCGATCGAGCGCGGGCAAGCTGGCGCGATCCGCGGCCACCCGGCCGGTCGCCACCGTGCGCGCTTCGGCGATGAACGGATCGTTCGCCTTCAGCTTGCCTGCAGCGGTGCCCGCTTCGATCACTTTCACCACTTCGCCCGGGAACCGGCGCGCGTCGGCCGCCTGGATATACTCGATGTAGTCGCGATCGTTGGCGTAGCTGTTGGTGCGGGCCATCAGGCGCATCAGGTCGAGCGTCTCCTGGACCTGGAACGGAGCGGTCGCGCGAACGACGTTGATCGCCACGTTCCAGGCGTTCGCGCTGGGGTAGTTCTGCACCAGCAACACCGCATATTCGGCCGAAGGCGCTGCCTGCTTGGCATCGTAGGCCGATTGCAGCACGGTGCGGATCGAAGCCTCTCCCGGCGTGGTCCCGGCAGCCTTGGCCGCCGCGATATCGCGCTGCGCCATCTGGAGCGCGGCGGCGGGGTTGTTGCTGCGCTTGTAGGCGTCGCTCAGCACCGCATCGAGCTGCGGATCCTGGAACCCGCCATCCTTGGCAAGCTGGATAAACTTGGCCGCGGCCGCAAAATCGGCCTTCTGATATGCGGCCACCCCCGCCAACCACTGAACCTGGCCCGCGGCCGTCGCAGGCAGCAACCCGCTATCGAGCATCATGGTGAGCCCGGTGTACTGCAGCGCCGTGTTGTCGGTGAGGACGCCATAGGTCCGCGTCATCTCGCCCAGCTTGAGCCGGTCGGCCGGCAAGCTGGCGGCGGCAGTTGCCGCATCCAGCTTGGCCTTGGCGCCGCCGAGAGCGAGGTCGACCTGGGCGACCGCTGCGGCCTTGGCGGCTGCGTTCGTGCCGGCCGCGCGCGCCTGCTGCGTCGCGGCGGTCACGGTGGGGTTCTTGCTGCCTTCCGTGAGCGCCTTGTCGAGATCCCCGGCTGCGGCGCGAAATTCCTTGGAAAATTCGACCTTGGGAGTTGCCGGCTGCTGCTGCCGGCCCCGCTGCTGCGCCGCCGCCGGGGCAAACGCGCCGACGGTCAAGACACCGGCGGCAAGGGCGATGGCGAGGGTAGAACGCGAGATTGCATTACGGATCATCCAGAACTCTCCTAAAGGCTACACCCGGGAGAGGGATCCCGAGCGCTCCGGTTCAAATCTTCGCCCCGCTACTGGCGAGGATTCGCCAGCTTGGCAATGGTTCCGGCGAGTAGGTTCCGTCCGGTGAACCGAGTTTGAACGCAGCCCGCCGCGATTGCCGCCCCGCGTGGCAGCATGTGTGGACAAACCGGCGTGAAAAGCCCGCCACAGGCACCCGTCGCTGGCCTTCGTGCGGCGATTGTCCTAGGGCTTGCGACACACCTGAAACCAGCAACAGATAGAACGAAAAACACCGCGTGAGCGACGAAACCGAACTCCTCGATCCCCCCTCCCCCCTGGGCGAATTTCAGCGCGTCGACATCGTCGACGAGATGAAAACGAGCTATCTCGATTACGCGATGAGCGTGATCGTGAGCCGGGCGCTGCCCGATGTGCGCGATGGGCTGAAGCCGGTGCACCGCCGCATCCTGTTCGCGGCGATGGAAGGTGGCATGGTCGCGGGCCGGCCATATCGCAAATCCGCCAAGATCGTCGGCGACGTGATGGGCAACTACCACCCGCACGGGGATAGCGCGATCTACGACGCGCTTGCGCGGATGACGCAGGATTGGTCGATGCGGCTTCCGCTGATCGACGGCCAGGGCAACTTCGGTTCGATGGATCCCGATCCGCCGGCCTCGATGCGGTATACGGAGGCGCGGCTCGCCCGCGTCGCCAACAGCCTGCTCGACGATCTCGACAAAGATACCGTCAACTTCGCCGACAACTACGACGGTTCGCGCAAGGAACCCACGGTTCTCCCCGCGCGCTTCCCCAACTTGCTGGTCAACGGTGCCGGCGGCATCGCGGTCGGCATGGCGACCAACATTCCGCCGCACAACCTGGGTGAAGTGATCGACGGCTGCTTCGCCATGATCGAGAACCCGGCAATCACGACCGAAGAATTGTTCGAGATCATCCCCGGGCCGGACTTCCCGACCGCGCCGATCATCCTGGGCAACGCGGGCGCCCGCTCGGCCTATACGACGGGTCGCGGCTCGATCCTCCAGCGCTGCCGTTACGAGCTCGAAACCGGTCGGGCCGACCGCCGCTCGATCGTCCTGACCTCGATGCCCTATCAGACCGGCAAGAACGGCCTGGTCGAGAAGATCGCCGAAGCCGCCAAGGACAAGCGGATCGAGGGCGTTTCCGACATCCGCGACGAATCGAGCCGCCTCGGCGTGCGCGTGGTCATCGACCTCAAGCGCGACGCGACCCCCGAAGTCGTGCTCAACCAGCTGTGGCGCCACACCCCCGCGCAATCGAGCTTCCCGGCGAACATGCTCGCGATCCGTGGCGGCCGGCCGGAAACGCTGGCCCTGCGCGACATCATCGCCGCGTTCATCACCTTTCGCGAGGAAGTGATCACGCGCCGCACCAAGTTCGAGCTGAACAAGGCCCGCGACCGCGCGCATCTGTTGCTCGGGCTGGTCGTCGCGGTGACCAATCTTGACGAAGTCGTGAAAATCATCCGCAGTTCGCCCAACCCGGCTGCCGCGCGCGCCGCGCTGGTCACCCGCGCCTGGCCGATCGGCGATATCGCGCAGTACATCCGCCTGGTCGAGGCGATCGAGCCGAGCGCGGATCAGGAGGGCGGCACTTACACGCTCTCCGAAGTCCAGGTGAAGGCCATCCTCGATCTTCGTCTCCACCGCCTCACTGCGCTAGGCCGGGACGAGATCGGCGACGAGCTCAAGGAACTCGCGATCGCGATCGAGGAGTTCCTGGCGATTCTCGGCGACCGGGCAAAGCTCTACGGCGTGATGAAAGACGAACTCGCCGAGGTGCGTAAGCTTTACGCCACCCCGCGCGTCTCGGAGATCACCGCCGCATGGGATGGGCTCGAGGACGAAGACCTGATCGAACGGTCCGACATGGTCGTGACCGTAACGATGCAGGGCTACATCAAGCGCACCCCGCTCGACACTTTCCGCGCCCAGGCCAAGGGCGGCAAGGGCCGCGCCGGGATGGCGACGAAGGACGAGGACGCGATCACGCATTTGTTCGTCACGTCGACGCACACGCCGGTGCTGTTCTTCTCCACCGAGGGCAAGGTCTATCGGATGAAGGTCTGGCGCCTGCCCGAGGGCGGCCCCGCCACGCGCGGCCGGCCGATGATCAACCTCCTGCCGCTGGCCTCGGGCGAGACGATCTCGACCGTGCTGCCATTGCCCGAGGACGAGGATTCGTGGGGCGATCTCCACGTGATGTTTGCGACCGCCAAGGGCTCGGTGCGCCGCAACTCGATGGACGCGTTCGCCAACATCCGCACCAGCGGCAAGATCGCGATGAAGTTCGAGGAAGGCTCCAACGACCGGTTGATCGGCGTCTCGCTGCTGACCGCAGGCGACGACGTCTTGCTCGCGACCAAGCAGGGCAAGGCGATCCGCTTCGCCGCCACCGATGTTCGCGAATTCCAGAGCCGCGATTCGACCGGGGTGCGCGGTGCTCGCCTGGCCGAGGGTGACGAGGTCATCTCGCTGTCGGTGCTGGGTGGCTTCGATGCCACTCCGCAGGAGCGCGAGGATTACCTCAAGGCAGCCCCTTGGAAGGAAGGCGAGCGCGAGATCACGCTGCCGCCCGAGCGGATGGCCGAGTTCGAGGCGGCGGAGGAATTCATCCTCACCGTCACCGCCAACGGCTTTGGCAAGCGGACCTCGGCGTTCGAGTACCGCAAGACCAATCGCGGTGGCCAGGGCATTACCAATATCGTCAGCTCGGACCGCAACGGGCCGGTCGTCGCCAGCTTCCCGGCGCACAACGGCGAGCAGCTGATGCTGGTCACCGACCAGGCCAAGCTGATCCGCACCACCGTGGGCTCAGTCCGCGTGACCGGGCGCAACACGCAGGGCGTCATCCTCTTCCGCGTCGCCGACAACGAGCACGTCGTCTCGGCCGCGCGGATCGAGGAGAGCGAGGACGAGGCCGAAATCGTCCTGGGCGACGGCGTCGTCGCGAGCGATCCGATTCCCGATGGCGACACCGGCGAAGACCTCGCGGAAGGGCCTGAGGGCGGCCAGTGAGCGAGCAGCCGGACATCGCCTATAAGGTTCTGACCGCGGGGCAGATGGCTCAGCTTGAGCACGACGGCGCGTTCGCCGGCGCGGAAGTCGATCTGGCCGACGGATTTATCCATCTGTCGACTGCGGAGCAGTTGGACGAAACGGTGGCAAAACACTTCGCCGGGCAACATGACCTGCATCTGGCTGCGGTCGACTTGCCGGTCCTGGCGGCTGCGGTGCAGTGGGAGCCGTCGCGCGGCGGCGCGCTGTTTCCGCATATTTATGCGCCGCTGCCGCTCTCGGCGGTC
>JBDSOM010000045.1:0-9328 GCA_039914785.1 Novosphingobium sp. | reverse complement strand
CCGCCGGTTTCCTCGTGCCCCATATCGTGACCGCCAAGGACGGCGAAGTCACCGAACTCGACGCCGAACCGCGCACCGTCGCCACCCCCTTCGGCGACCGCGGCGGCGTGGTGATCGAGCCGTGGCTGACCGACCAGTGGTACGTCGATGCGGCGACTTTGGCGAAGCCGCCGATGGAAGCCGTGCGCGACGGGCGGATCGAGATCGTGCCGAAGACCTGGGAGAAAACGTACTTCAACTGGATGGAGAACATCCAGCCATGGTGCGTGTCACGCCAGCTTTGGTGGGGGCACCGGATTCCGGCTTGGTATGGGCCAACGAAGGAATTCATGGACGCTGCGGAAGCTGAGGACGAACTCACGCAATCCCTGACCATCAAGGATAACGCCACTTTCGTTTCTGAGACCCGCAAAGCAGCGATTGCAGACGCAATTTCCTACTATGGACCGAAGTACACCGTCATCTTTGATGACGTGCCTGTATCAAAGGGTACTACTCACTCGGAAACGTATGTTTATCGCGATGAAGACGTCCTCGACACCTGGTTCTCCAGCGCGCTGTGGCCCTTCGCCACGCTCGGCTGGCCGGATGGCGATGACAACACCGGATCCGCTCGTGCTGAGCTTGTCGAAGCACCGGGCGCAGCGCCCGCGAACCCCGCCGCGCAAGGCCCTTCGACAGGCTCAGGGCGAGCGGGTACGGGTGATGGCGGGTCGGGGGACGCGCAATCCCTCTATGCCCGCCATTACCCCAACGACCTGCTGATCTCGGGCTTCGACATCCTGTTCTTCTGGTGCGCCCGCATGGCCATGCAGGGGATGCACTTCAACAACGGCACCCCGCCGTGGAAGCGCCTCTACCTCCACGGGCTAGTCCGCGCGGCCGATGGCCAGAAGATGTCCAAGTCCAAGGGCAACGTGGTCGATCCGCTGCTGCTGATCGACCAGTACGGCGCCGACGCGCTGCGGTTCTTCATGGCGGCGATGGAAAGCCAGGGCCGCGACGTGAAGATGGATGAGCGCCGGGTCGAGGGCTACCGCAACTTCGCGACCAAGCTGTGGAACGCCGCGCGGTTCTGCCAGTCGAACGGCATCGCCGCGAGCACCAGCATCGCCGCGCCGGTCGCGACTTCGGCAGTCAACAAGTGGATCATCGGTGAAGTCGTGGAAACGCTGGCCGAGCTCGACACGGCCATGGCCGAGCTGCGCTTCGACGCCGCCGCGAACACCATCTACCACTTCGTCTGGGACCAGTTCTGCGACTGGTACATCGAGCTGGTGAAGGGCAACTTCGACGACGAAACCAAGGCTGTCGCCGGCTGGGTGCTCGACCAGATCCTGGTCATGCTCCACCCGTTCATGCCCTTCGTGACCGAGGAGCTTTGGGCGAGCATGGGTGATCGGGCGCACGACGGAAAGTCTTGGCCCCTGATCACCGCCAAGTGGCCCGAGCCCAGCGCGAGCGTTGATCCGGCGGCCAAGCGCGAAGTCGAATGGCTGATCGCGCTCGTCGGCAACTTGCGCACCGCGAAGAACGAACTCGGCATCGCGCCCGGCGCGAAGCTCGACGCGTTCCTGCCCGAACCGAGCGCCACGACGCGCGGGATCATCGAGCGCAACGCCGCGGCGATCGACCGGCTGGCGCGGCTCACCTCGATCCAGTTCGCGCCCGCCCCGGCAGGCGCGGCGATGCAGATCGGCGCGGGCGACGCGAATATCATCATTCCCCTCGAAGGCGTGGTCGATATCGCCGCGGAAAAGACCCGGCTCGCCAAGGCGCTCGAAGTATCGACCAAGGAGGCCAAGTCGCTCGAGGGCCGGCTGAACAACCCGTCGTTCGTCGAAAAGGCCAAGCCTGAGGCGGTTGAGAAGGCCCGCGCCGACCACGCCGCCCACGCCGCCGAGGCAGAGCGCTTGGCAGCGGCGCTCTCGCGGTTGGGGTGAGCCGGATCCTCCCCCGGCCCGGGGAGGATTTTAAGCGCTTTCCTACACCCCCCGGGTTGTGACACAGCCGCGGCATGCCCGCCTGCCGCGCCTCTCTTGCTCTCGCCGCACAGCGGTCGCGCCCGGCCACCATGGCCAGTGCGAACATTGGGACCATTCGGTGCCGCTAGTCCTTGCCACCACCACCCCCGGCGAGGCCGAGATCTTCGCCTCGCTCCAGGGCGAAGGGCCGTCCATCGGCCGACCGAGCACGTTCGTGCGCCTGTCCCGCTGCAACCTCGCCTGCGTGTGGTGCGACACCGCCTACACCTGGCGCTTCACCGGCGACAACCGGCCGCACGACGATGGCCTGGCGTTCGACCGCGCCGCCAACCAGGTGACGCTGGACGAGGCCGACGTCGCCGCCCGAATCGCGGCGCTGGGCGGTTCGCGGCTGGTGATCACCGGCGGTGAGCCCCTGCTCCAGGGCGCAGCCCTCGCCCGGATGGTCGCCCTGCTGCGCCAGACAGCCCCGGCGATGCACATCGAGGTCGAGACCAACGGCACCGTCCCCCCGCACCCCGCGCTCGGCGGCGCGATCGACCAGTACAATGTCAGCCCGAAACTGAAACACAGCGGCAATCCTGTTGATATTGCCCAGAATCCTGAACGACTGGCGGCGTGGGCAAGCGATCCGAAAGCCTGGTTCAAGTTCGTGGTCGCAACCCCCGAGGACCTGGCCGAAGTCCTGGCCATCCAGCACATCCACGATATCTCACCGGCCCGTATTTTCCTGATGGCCGAAGGGCGCGATAGTGCGACATTACGAACACGGATGCGCTGGCTGGCGGATGTTTGTTCAGAAAACGAATTCAATTTATCCGACCGCTTGCACATTCATCTTTACGGCGACACTAGAGGCACATGAATACTAAGCAGGGTGAGGATCGTTCCGATGGCGGCGCGCCAGCCAGCCAGCCGGCTCGCGGCGACCTGACGCAGGGCCCGATCCTGCGCACGATGATCGCGTTCTCGATCCCGATGCTCATCGGCAACATGATCCAGACGCTGAACGGCTCGATCAACGCCATCTGGGTCGGACGCCTGATCGGCGAAAGCGCGCTCGCGGCCACCGCCAACGCCAACGTCGTCATGTTCCTGCTGTTCGCCGCGGTCTTTGGGCTCGGCAACGCCACGACAGTCCGGGTGGGGCAATACTTCGGCAATCGCGACATCGATGCGGCGCGGCGGACGTTCGGCAGCGGGCTCGGCTTCTGCATGGTGATCGCGGTGGTCGTCAGCGTGGTCGGCTTGCTCACCTCGTCCGCCCTGCTCCAGGTGCTGGCCACTCCGGGTGGCAGTTTCGCGCAGGCGGAGGCGTACTTGCGGGTCTCCTTCATCGCGATGCCGTTCGGGACACTGTCGATGATGCTGGGCATGGGGCTGCGCGGCAGCGGCGACGCCAAGACGCCGCTCCATTCGATGATCCTGACCGTCGCCCTAGACATCGTGCTCAATCCGCTGCTCATCCGCGGCTTCGGCCCAATTCCCGAGCTGGGTATCGCCGGCTCCGCGCTGGCGACCGGTATCGCCAATTTCGCGGGCGTACTGCTGATCCTCTACCGTCTTTACGGCCGCGACCTGCCACTGCGGCTGCGCGGCCACGAGTTCGGCTATCTGATCCCCCGCAGCGACGACTTGCGCTACATCGTCGGCAAGGGCCTGCCGATGGGCGCGCAGATGCTGTTGATCTCGTCGTCGCAGCTGGTGGTGATCGGCC
Source organism: Novosphingobium sp. (assembly GCA_039914785.1). Lineage (GTDB taxonomy): Bacteria > Pseudomonadota > Alphaproteobacteria > Sphingomonadales > Sphingomonadaceae > Novosphingobium. Next base: position 5,626 of record JBDSOM010000045.1, on the reverse strand, counting down.
TGGTCAACCGCGAAGGGCTGAACACCACTGCCGCCTACAGCGCCTCGATGCAGCTATGGAACTACCTGCAGATGCCCGCCTTCGCCCTCAGCACGGCGATCAGCGCGATGGTCGCGCAGAACATCGGCGCGGGGCAACACGACCGGGTCAGCGAAATCGCGCGGGTCGGCATGGTGGCGAACCTCGCCTTGACCGGCGTGCTGACGCTCCTCGTCGTGGCGGCGTCGCACCCGCTGCTCGCGCTGTTCCTGGGCGGCGGCAGCCCGGCAATGCCGATCGCCCAGCACATCCAGTACGTGGTCACGTGGTCCTACATCGTGATGGGCGCGATGATGGTGATCACCGGCACGATGCGCGCCTACGGCGTCGTCGTCGCCCCGATGATCATCCAGGTAATCGCGCTCTATCCGGTGCGCCTGGGATTCTATTACCTGCTCTATCCGACCATGGGCGCCAATGCGCTGTGGTGGTCGTTCCCGGTGAGCTCGATCGTCTCGGTCGCGCTGACCTGGCTGGTCTACACCAAGGGCAGCTGGCGCCACCGCAAGCACCAGGCCTTTCCCGGGTCGGCACCGGTCGCGGAACACGCCATCTAGTGCCGGATCAACGGCCCGGTTAGCGGCCCTGGGCGCGCCAGCGCTGAACGGTGCGCTGGACCATGTCCTCCTCGCCGCCGTTGCTTTGCCACAGTTCGCTGAACGAGGGGTCGGCCGAAGCCGGCCGCTTGAATTCCTCGAGATTGTCGAACGCGACGCGGATCGGGATCGAGACGCCCTCGCCGCAGATGATGCACTCGCGGTTGCGCAGCGCCGGGATCGAATCGAGGAACCCGCGCGCGCCTTCAGGCATCGCGGCCTTCACGAAAGCCTGGTCGCGGTCGTTGTTGAGGCGCATCGAGATGATCGTGCCGCACTGCGACAGCACACCTTCGGCCAGGTCGGATGGGCGCTGTGTGATCAGGCCGAGCGAGATGCCGTACTTACGGCCCTCCTTGGCGATCCGCGAGAGGATCCGGCCGACCGACGAACCGTCGGCGTTCTTCTCGTTGGGGACGTAGCGGTGCGCCTCTTCGCAGACGAGCAGGATCGGCCGCGGCTTTTCCTCGCGCGCCCAGATCGCGAAGTCGAAGACCATGCGGCTGAGCAGCGCGACCACGGTCGAAGTGACGTCCGAAGGCACGCCCGACACGTCGATGATCGAGATCGGCCTGCCATCGGTCGGCATGCGGAAGATCTTGGTGATGAAGTCCGCCATCGTATCGCCCACGAGCATGCCGGAGAACATGAACTGATAGCGCGGATCGGCCTTGAGCTCGTCGATCTTGCCCTTCACCCGCATGAACGGGGCGGACGAAGTCGCCTTGTCGAGCTTGCCCATCTCGTTCTGGATGATGCTGGTCAGGTCCGACAGCAGATAGGGGATCGGCGTATCGACGGTGATCTTGCCGATGCTCTCGGCCAGCCGGTTCTTCGACCGGGCCTGGAGCAGGCACTTGGCGAGAATGTCGGCGTCCTCCTGACGGGCGTCGCCGCTGGATGTCAGGAACACCTCGCAGTGCTCCTCGAAATTCATCAACCAGTACGGCATCTGCAGGTTCGAGACGTCCAAGATGATCCCGGTGTTGCGAAAGGCCGAGGCGTATTCACCGTGCGGATCGATCATCACGATGTGGCCGGGGGGTGCCGCCTCGCAGATCCGGTGCAGAATCAACGCCGCGCTGGTCGACTTGCCGGTGCCGGTCGAGCCGAGCAGCGCGAAGTGCTTGCCCAGCAGCGCGTCGATATAAAGTCCGGCGCGGATGTCCTTGGTCGGGAACACCGTGCCCACCTGGATGCTGGTGCGCCCGTCGCCGGCGTATATCTCGCGCAAGTCCTTCGACGTCGCCGGATAAACCAGCGCGCCCGGGATCGGATAGCTGGTGACGCCGCGGCGGAACCCGTGAATGCGGCCGGTCAGGCGTTCCTCGTCGCCTTCGCCGAGGAAATCGATGGCGGCCAGGATTCCGCCCGGCGTCGTGGAATCTTGCCGCTGGGTGCGCACGCTGGCGAGCAGCCAGCCGTTGCCAACCTTGATCTTGATCTGGCTGCCGACCTGCCCGGACAGCGCGATCGACGGATCCTCGTCCTTCGCACACTCCTGGAGACGCTGCAGGTCGATCGCGATCTGGCTGCCCGAGCCGGCGATCTCCAGCACGATACCGATCGGTTCGCGGCCGTTGTCGCGCTGGCGCGTCAGCCCCGCCGCAGCAAGATCATCTGCCCGCGCGGGCTGTGCCTCGCCGAAACCATTCATGCTCATGTCCGACATCGTCCGCGGCAGCCCCTCATTTCGGCCAAGTACGAGCGAGGCTAGGTTTAACCCGTTAAGATCGGGCTAAGTCTGTCAGATCAGTGCGAACAGGCGCCCCGCCGCCCAGCCCATCGCGACCGAGATGGCGACAGCGACGAGCCCGTACAAGAACGACCAGTTCTGCGCGAACTCGGCGACCGCGAGTTCGAACCCCAGCTTGCGGACTTCGACCCGGCTGGTCGCCGAGGCGACGACGTGGCCGCGCGAAATCGCGAATGTCTCTGCGGTATACGTCCCGGTCTGGACGCTGGAGGGGAGCGAGATGCGCGCCTGGTACAGCACTTGCCCGCTCAGCTTCACCCCGCGCTCGTCCTGCTGGTAGAGGCCCTTGCGCGCCATAAGATCGACCAGGCCGCTGGAGAAGCGCATCTGCTCGCCGGGATCGATGGCCCCGATCGGGGAAAGTTGCAGCCACGGCAGGCCGAGTTCGTAGATCGCGGCGGTCTTGTCGTCGACGATCTGGTTGATCGGGCGCGAAGCAGCGACGGCATAGAACCCCGGCGCGGAACGGAAGCCGGTGCTGGCGGCGTTGATCCAGATACCGGCGACCTTGCGCTTCTCGCGCAGCACGATCGATTGGGTCGGCCCCTTGAGCACGACGACGATATCGAGGTCCGGGCCGGCACGCGTACCTTCAGGCGTGAGAATCGCCCCGAACAGGAGCAATTCCGCGCCCGTAAAGCCTTGGCGCACCTGGATATCGTGCTGCGAAATCTCAGGCACCAGTATGGGGTCGCGCGCACCGCCCAGCAGCAGCAAGGCGCACAGCGCCAGCAGCAGCAGCCGGGCAGCACCGCGATTCACAGCGGCGCCAGGCTGTATATCTCGTCCGGCCGCCAGCCGAGGCCCAGCGCCATGCGGAACGCGACGAGCAGAACGAGAATCGCGAGGATGAGCCGCAGGCGGACCGGACTGGCCGTCTGCGCCAGCTTGGCTCCGATCTGCGCGCCCGACACCGAGCCAAGGAGCAACAGCACCGCCAGCACCATGTCGACCGCCTTGGTCGTGAGCGCGTGCATCATCGTCGTCGCCATGGTCACGAACAGGATCTGGAACAGCGAGGTGCCGACCACGACGTTCGCGCTCATTCCAAGAATATAGAGCATCGCCGGCACCAGCACGAAGCCGCCGCCGATCCCCATCAGCATCGTGAGGATACCAGTCAAAACCCCCAGCAGCAGCGGTGCCAGCGGCGAGATGTAAAGGCCCGAGCGGTAAAACCGCCACCGTCCCGGCAGCGCGGCGACCATCGGGTGGTGGCGCCGCTTGCGGGCGGGGATTGCCACCCCGCTGCGCGCTGCGCGAAGGCTCTGGATGCTCTCGCGCGCCATGACCGTGCCGATCCCGCCGAGCAGAACCACGTAGAGAATGTTGATCACCGTATCGATCTGGCCGAGGTCCTGGAACATCCGAAACAGCACGGCCCCGATCCCGGTGCCGAGCACCCCGCCTGCGACCATGACTCCGCCGATCTGGTAATCGACCCCGCCGCGCCGACGGTGCGCGAATACACCCGAGACGCTCGCGCCGGTTACCTGGCTGGCGGAAGAAGCCGCGGCGACCGTCGGCGGCACACCGTAGAAGATCAGCAACGGCGTCGTCAGAAACCCGCCGCCGACCCCGAACATTCCCGATAGCACACCGGTCAGCGCACCGAGCACGACGATGACCAGGCCATTGACCGAGAGGTTGGCGATCGGAAGATAGACGTCCATCTTGCCCTGCCGGCCTACCCCAGCGGCGCGAGCGAAGGAAGGCAAGCCGCGCTAAAAACCTGCGGAAATGGTCAGCGCCGGGCCTGAGGCTGGGGCGGCGGAGCCCGCGAGACGAAACCGCCAGTCCACGCCCAGGCGCATCGCTAGTGGGCCTTGTGCCACCTGGAGGGTGGCAGTGGGGCCGAGGTCGAGCCGGCTCACCCCTCGCTGCGCCCCGCCCCAGGTGCCCGCGCCGACGCGCGCCTCGACGCCGCCGACCCTGCCCACCGCCCGGTCGATCCGCAGCTGGCCGTCAACGAATGGCGTCGCGCCCAGGCCGCCGACGTAGCCAGCCTGGAGGTAGAATTCGGCCCTCGCGCCTTTGGGCAAGGTGACCGGGGCAAGCTCGGTAACGGCCATTACCGCCGGGCGCACAAACGTGCGGGACGAAAGACGGCTGATCCGCCCCTCGCCCGCCACGAACACCGGCAGCCCGGCGATCGGGCGAACCGACACGCCCGCCGCCGCCTCGCGCTCGGCCGAACCGTTGAGCGCGGCGCTGACCCGAAGGTAAGCTGTTGGCCGATGCGGATCGCTTGGCCACAGGCGGTAGCGGAGTACCGCACCGACCTGGCTCGCGCCGTACGTCGCTGCGGACGGGCCTGAGCTGGCCACGCCGCCGCCCCTGCGAACGAGCGTCCAGGCGTCGGCCGACCAGCGGCGCGCCGCCCGTATATCTCGCCCGCTAAAAGTGGGAGCAACCGACGGAATCGGAAACGAAGCGGCGGCCAAGGCCCGAACGCCGGGTCCCGGAGCAAGCGCGAGCGCCTCGCGCGCCTGCTGGCCGCGAGGGCCGGGCAGCGGGGTGTCGATCTCGCGTGGCCGTGTCAGCGGCGTTGCCAGGCGAACAAACAGCGGATGCGGTGATGAGGGGCGAAAGGCCGGAGCGGCTTGCAGACGCAATGGCAGGGCTCTTGCGGCATCGGGGACGACAGTCGGCATGTGCGGCACCGCGAGTTGCGGCGCCCACGCCGGCGGCGAGATCGCCGCCTCGCTAAGCTCCGCGCGCCACACGCCCGCACGGACCCCGACCCAGCAGAGCAAGACCGCGCCAAGCACCACAAGTGGCTGACCGCGCCGCCGCGCCGGACCGACTGGGCGAGAGGTCACGCTTGCGGCTCGGGCGACGTCGGCAAGGCGGGGTGGTGCTTGTGCGCGGTCTTGTCCCAGGCGACGGCAGCGCCGCGCAGCGCGCGCAGGTAGGCGGCGAAGGCGCGGCGGCTGGCCATGATCGCGATGACGTTGCCCACCGGGATGCGAAAGACAGCGCGCAGGCCGTCCATCCAGCCGTATTCGCGCCAGGTGAACGCCATCCGCATCGCCGCGCGCCAGGCCAGCGCGGCAACGCAAAGGCCCAGCGTCACTTTGGTCAGCGGCGATGGGTCGACACCCCCATCCCAGCCGGCGGCGCGGGCCGCAATCAGGACCATCTCGATCACCAGCAGCGTATACGCGGCGGTCAGGACCAGTGCGGTCAGCGGCCCCCGTCGGTCGCGTAGCGCCATCCAGATATCGACCGACCG
>JBDSOM010000037.1:0-3565 GCA_039914785.1 Novosphingobium sp. | reverse complement strand
GCCTATGGCCCGCTGGAACGCGGCGACGATGGCAGGATCAGGCTGCCAGTCGCTGGGTAGTTATGGGATTGAACCGCCCGTTCGGGGTGGCTCCAGTTCGGGGGCCTAGTTCAGGGCGGCCCCGATGCGAATTGCCGCGCGGCCGGGAAGAAAGATCACCGCCCCCGGTCGGGACAAACCATTTTCCTACACGCCCCGCTTCGTGCGATAGGCACGGCCATGGAGAGGGTTGGAGGCTGTTGGAAGTGGGCTTCGTGGAAGTATACGCCGATCCGATACAAGTTCCTGATTCCAAACAATAGCCCTCTGGTACTTTTTGCCATTCTGCATCAACTTCGCAATCCTCCTCAGCTTGATCGTTCCATCCCATGACCCATGACGTCCACATCATCGGCGGCGGCCTCGCCGGCAGCGAAGCGGCCTGGCAACTCGCCCGCCGCGGCCTGCGCGTTCGCCTGTCGGAACTGCGGGGGACGGGCGAACGCTCCCCCGCCCACCAGGGCGATGCACTCGCCGAACTCGTCTGCTCGAACAGCTTCCGCTCCGACGATAGCGACAAGAATGCGGTGGGCCTGCTCCACTACGAAATGCGGCAATGCGGCTCACTGGTCATGGCGGCGGCGGCCAAGGCACAAGTGCCCGCGGGTTCCGCGCTCGCGGTGGACCGGGACGTGTTCTCCGCCGAAGTCGAAGCCGCGCTGGCCGCCCTGCCCAATCTCGAGATCGTCCGCGAACGCATCGACGTCTTGCCCGACGCCGGGCTGACGATCGTCGCCACTGGGCCGCTGACCGCCGCGACTTTGGCGGAAAGCATCAGCGCGGCCACGGGTGCCGACAGCCTGGCGTTCTTCGACGCGATCGCCCCGATCGTCTACCACGACTCGATCGACATGGACGTCTGCTGGATGGCGAGCCGCTGGGACAAAGGCGAAACCAAGGACTACATCAACTGCCCGATGAACAAGGAGCAGTACCTCGCTTTCCACGCTGCGCTGGTCGCTGGCGAAAAGACCGTGTTTAAGGAATGGGAGGCCAACACCCCCTATTTCCAGGCCTGCATGCCGATCGAGGTGATGGCCGAGCGCGGGGTCGAAACGATGCGGTTCGGGCCGATGAAGCCGGTCGGCCTGGACAATCCACACGATGCTTCGCCCGAGTTTCCCAATGGGCGGTGGCCCTATGCCGTGGTCCAGCTGCGCCAGGACAACAAGCTCGGCACGATCTGGAACATGGTCGGCTTCCAGACCAAGCTGAAGCACGCCGAGCAGGTCCGCCTGTTCCGCACGATTCCGGGGCTCGAGAACGCCGAGTTCGCCCGGCTCGGCGGGCTGCACCGCAACACCTTCCTCAATTCACCGACGCTGCTCGACCGCCAGCTGCGGCTGAAGTCCGCGCCGCACATCCGCTTCGCCGGACAGATCACCGGGTGCGAAGGCTATGTCGAAAGTTCCGCGGTCGGCCTGCTGACCGGGTTGATGACCGCCGCGGAAATCGCCGGCCGGCCGTGGGAAGCCCCGCCCCGCACCACCGCGATGGGCGCGCTGCTCGCGCATATCACCGGTGATGCGGAGGCCGACGACTATCAGCCGATGAACGTGAACTTCGGGTTGTTCCCGCCCCTGCCCGAAGTGAAGAAGAAGCAGCGCAAGGAAGCCTACACCGCCCGCGCCAAGGAAGACCTAGTCGGCTGGCTCCCCATCGTCGGGGCTATCGCCTGAACCGACGGCAGAGCGCGCCGCGCGCACCGGGCGGCGGATCGGGGTGCAGCGGCACTCCTCGCGTTTCACCGGCTTGGGCTTGGTGGTGGCGAATTCCTCGCGGGTAAGCGCCTGGTCGCTGTTGCGGTCCGCACCACGGAACCGGTCGCTGGTCTTCACCGCCCATTCCTCGAAGCTCAGCAGGTTGTTGTGATCGGTGTCGAGCTGGCGGAACGCCGCAACCCGGGGGCTGAGCATTTCAACCCGCGTGATCTTGGCATCGCGGTTCCGGCCGAGGCGGTCGAACCGGCGCTGTTCGCGGGTGACCTCGTCCTGCGCAGGCGGTGCCGCGCCCCGCAAGCCACTGCCATCGACGCCCGGCAGCGCGTCGTCGGCGAGCGATGTGGGCAGCGCCGCGGGTAATGTGGCCCCGTGCTGCGTTTCCGCCCGGCCCTGCCACCAGAAAATCCCGGCGCCCGCCAACAGCAGCGCGCCCACCGCACCCAGAACGATCCGGTTCATCTCGATTGCCCCTCTAGTCCCAAACCCCGATAGGTCGCCCCCCGACGGGCCCCGTCCAGCATAAGCTAGCCGCCCAGGATGCCAAGCCGCATTGCTGCCAGAAACCCCCGCACGCCCTCGTCGCTGCCGTCGCGTCGCAGCGCCCGGAAAGCGAGACCATGAAGCACGACCAGCGGCCGCAGCGCGCGAGGCAGGCGGCCGGGTTGCGGTTCATCAGCCTGCAGCAGCGTCACCGCGTGTTCGCGTTCTTCGGGATGGGACAGGTTCAACGCCAGATCCGCCAGTGCCCAGCTCCGCCCCAGCCGTGCAGTCTCCACGGCGCTTTCGCCATGGCCTAGCGTTGTCGCCAGTCCCGCGAGAGCCTCGGCCCTGCCCATCGCAAAACCGGCGATGCTGGCGCACGGCAGCGGTGCCTCGCCGAGCAGTTCTTCCCACCCGTCCACCAGCGGCGAGAACGCTGCGCCGTGCTGCCCGAGCAAAGCGAGCAACGGCTCGCCCCGTGGCCGGTCGGCCGGGGATTCCTGAAGCCGCTCGCGCCACCACGCCAGCCGGATCTGGCCGAGCATCGGTTCGCTGGTTTCTCGCACCAGCTGCGCCAAGCGGGTGTCGAGCGCCAGCAGCCCAAGCCACGCGCCGCGAGCAGCGCTCGGCGCATAAGCCAGCGCGAGGCGCTGAACCGCAGGCAGGCTGTCGAGGATCGCAGGGTCGTTCACCGCCTTAGCGGTAACAGACCTGCTTGGCCGCCGCGACGATCCGCGGCACGTCGATCAGCGCCGCCTTCTCGAGGTTCGCGGCATAAGGCAGCGGCACGTCTTCGTTGCAAACTCGTAGCACCGGCGCGTCGAGATCGTCGAAGCCGTGCTCCATGCACAAGGCGATGATCTCGGACGCGATCGAGCAAGTCGGCCAGCCTTCCTCGGCCACGATCAGGCGGTTGGTTTTCCTGAGGCTGGTCAGCACCGCTTCGGTATCCATCGGCCGCAAGGTCCGCAGATCGAGCACTTCGGCTTCGATGCCCTCTTCGGCAAGCAGCGTCGCCGCATCCAGCGCGAGGCCGACACCGAGCGAATACGTGACGATCGTTACGCTGGTGCCCTCGCGCACGATCCGTGCCTTGCCGATCGTCAGGACATGATCGTCAAGCTCGGGCAGCTCGAAGCTGCGGCCATAGATCAGCTCATTCTCGAGGAACACGACCGGATCTTCGCTGCGGATCGCGGCCTTCAACAAGCCTTTGGCGTCCGCCGCATCGTACGGCGCGATGACCACCAGGCCCGGTACGCTGGCGTACCACGGTGCGTAATTCTGGCTGTGCTGGGCGCCGACCCGGCTTGCGGCGCCATTGG
>JBDSOM010000221.1:0-5829 GCA_039914785.1 Novosphingobium sp. | reverse complement strand
GCCGCCGCGCACCACTTCGATCCACGCCTTGGCGCTCAGCGCGATGCGGTAGGTGCCTGCGCGTGCGATATCGAACGCGGCCATGCCGCCCTTGCTCGCAGCGGTGTCGGCGCGTCCAGGGCTGGCCCCTTCGACCGGTTCCAGGTGCCGTTTCGGTCGATGGCATCCGCGTCTACCTGCCGGCGGACAACCGCCTCGACTTCGGCCGCTTCCTGACCCCCGATATCGCCGAGCTCCAGGTGGCCATGGGCTATGCCTCGGTGCTCGATGGCCCCGGCGCGATGGGCGGCGCGATCAACCTGGTGACGCGCAAGCCGACCAAGGCGCTGGAAGCCGAATTGCGCGGCACGCTGAACCTCGATCGCGGCGCCGACTACGCGGGCTACAACGTCTTCGCGTTGCTGGGGACGAAGCACGACACGTGGTATGCGCAGGCCAGCTTCGCGCGCAGTATCCATGACCATTGGGATCTGCCCGGCCGGTTCGTCGCCACGCCCAACGAAAACGGCGCCGCGCGCGACTTCAGCCGGACTCAGGATTGGCGGGTCAACGCGAAAGTCGGCTTCACCCCCAACGCCACCGACGAATACACGCTGAGCTACACCCGGCAGGAAGGCGCGAAGAACGCCCCGCTGCACATCACCGACAGCGCCAGCAACATCTCGCTGCGCAACTGGTCGTGGCCGTACTGGAACATCGAGGGCATCTATTTCCTCTCCGCGACGGCGCTGGGTGATCACGCCACGTTGAAGACCCGCGCCTACTGGAACAAGTACACCCACCTGCTGCGTTCGTGGGACAACCGGCTCCAGAACAGCCAGATTCTCGACCTGTCCGAATCGCTACGCCTGACCGTCGGCGGCAGCTTCGACTGGCGCGAGACCGCGCAGGCCGAGGAATACAGCCTGGCCGCGGGGCTGTTCAGCTTACCGCTGATCAATGCCTCGGGCTGGAACGCGCAAGGGCGGCTTGATTGGATCGGCGAAAGCGGCACGACCGCTTATGCCAGCGTTTGGTCGCGCGTGCGTTTCCCGACGATCTTCGAGCGGTTCTCCAGCCAGTTCAACGCCGCCGACCCGAACCCCGCCTTGCTGCCCGAGCGCGCGACCAACCTGGAACTGGGGGCGGCCCACCGGTTCGGCCCGGTGCATCTCTCGGCCGCCGCTTACTACAGCCATCTGAACGACGCGCTGGCGACGATCCGCACCGGAACCACGACGACGCCGAACAACCTCAACCGCCGCGTCAATATCGGCTCGGCCGACTATTATGGCATCGAGTTCTCGGTCGATGCGCAGATCACGCCAACGCTCAAGGTCGGTGGCAACTACAGCTTCATCCACCGCGACTTCGATGTCGGCGCGGTGCCTGTCGGGACGTCCACGCGCCCATTCGCTCTGACCGACGTGCCGGGCCACGAGGGGTTCATCTGGGCGTCATGGCGGCCGGTCCCCAAGCTGGAATTCGTGCCGAGCGTCGAGTTCGCTTCCGACCGGACGACCGTCACCGTGGTCAGCACCGTGCCGCCCGCGCTCGTGCCGAACTATTACGCGACCGGCGCTTATGCGAACGTCGCGTTCCGCATCGATTACGAAGTGCAGCCCAGCGTCACCGCGGGCATCGGCGGGCGGAACCTGTTCGACCAGTACGTGATCCTGACCGACGGGTTTCCCGAACCGGGCCGGACCTTCTTCGCGTCGGTGCGGGCGCGCTACTGAGGGCGGATGCGGAAGCCGGGCTTGCTGCGGGGCCGCAGAAACCAGTGTCCTACATGGCCGCCATTCGCCATTGTCGTTTGCGGGAGCCGCAGCCGCAGCGCAGGAAGGGAAGAGGATGACCGTTGCCGCAGGGCCGATTGCCGCAGGAGCGATGCTTCATGGCGGCGTGGGTTACGCAGGGTCACACTTGGTGACGCCGGGTGACGCTGGATCGGGGAATACCCTGTACACCGTGTACTTGGTCAACTTCGCCCGCCCGTGTCACCCAACGGCCGAGCCATGTTGACTCAACAATACCCCCCGCCTAAGGGGCAAACGCCCTCGGCGGGGGCCCGCCGTGCGTGCCATTACTTCATACCGGAGACCATGGCATGAGCGACGAGCAGCCTGCCCGAGACCCTATCGGCGAAGATGCGCGGATCGACGCGCTCGATGAGCGGCTTAAGGCCGCCAAAGAGCGCGAAGAGGAGCGTAATCGGGCTTCCGGAAGCGGCCATGCCGATGCGAATTATCGCCTCGGCAGCAAGGTTCTTTCGGAATTGGTTGGGGGTATCGGTGGCGGCGCGCTGATCGGATGGGTCATTGACCACTTCGCCGGCACGCGGCCCTGGGGTCTGTTGGTAATGATGTTCCTCGGGATCATCGTCGCCTTCAGGAACATCATCCGGATTTCGAGCCGGCGTCCCGATTGATCCCCCGAACCTTACGGTTTCACGAGGGATCACGAAGGGCGCCGACCACGCATGTGCAACAGCGCACATGCGATTAAGCTGAGGGACTTAAGCGTGGCCGAGCAGGGCAAAGTCGACCCGATGCACCAGTTCACGATCGAGCCGATGTTCGGCACCGATCACTGGCAAATCGCGGGCTACCACATCCCGTTTACCAATTCCGCCCTATGGATGGCGATCAGCACGATCGCGCTCCTGGTGTTCGTTGCGGGCGGCATGAAGCGCCAGCTCGTGCCCGGCCGCTGGCAGATGGCGGTCGAGAGCATGACCGGCTTCGTCGATGGCCTGCTCGCCGCGAACATCGGTCCGGCAGGCAAGAAGTACGTGCCCTACGTCTTCTCGCTGTTCATGTTCATCCTGTTCGCCAACGTCCTTGGCCTCCTCCCGCTCGGTCTGGTCGGCGTCCATCCGTTCACGTTCACCAGCCACTTCACCGCGACGGGGGTCCTCGCGATCCTGTCGTTCTCGATCGTGCTGATCGTCGGGTTCTGGAAGCACAAGCTGCACTTCTTCAGCCTGTTTATTCCGCACGGCACGCCGCTGGTGATGATCCCGCTGATCTTCTTGATCGAACTGGTGTCGTTCCTGGTGCGTCCGTTCAGCCTCGGCCTGCGACTGTTCGTCGCGATGATGGCCGGCCACGTCCTGCTGGAAGTGCTTTCGGGCTTCGTGATCAGCGGCGTCAACGCCGGCCTGGGCATCGGCCCGGTCGTCTCGATCCTCAGCTTCGTGCTGATGGTCGCGATCTGCGCGCTGGAAATCCTGGTCGCCTGCATCCAGGCTTACGTCTTCGCGCTGTTGACTTCGCTGTACATCAACGACGCCGAGAACCTTCACTAAGCGCAACAATTTCTACCAAAACGTCTTTCAACCATCTGATTTCTACAAGGAGTTTCAACATGGATCCTCAAGCCGCAAAGCTCATCGGTGCTGGTCTCGCTGCTATCGGTGCCGGCATTGCCGCCATCGGTGTGGGCAACGTCTTCGGTTCGTTCCTCGAGAGCGCACTGCGTAACCCCGGCGCTGCCGACGGCCAGCAGGGTCGCCTGTTCATCGGCTTCGCGGCCGCCGAACTTCTCGGCCTGCTGTCGTTCGTCGTCGCGATGATCCTGATCTTCGTCGCCTGACACCGAGCCACATCTGACTGCGCCGGCCGGAATTCGTTTCGGCCGGCAAGCCAACGGATTACCCAATGCCTCAAATCGCGCAGCTTGCTGAAACATTTGCCAGCCAGGTCTTCTGGATGCTGGTGTTCTTCGGCTTCATCTTCTTCGTCATTGGTAAGGGCATGGTGCCCAAGGTGATGGCGACGGTCGATTCGCGCGATCGGCAGGTCGCCAGCGATCTCGCCGCCGCACAAGCGGCGCGGACCGCAGCGGATGCCCAGGAAGAAGCCTGGCGCATCCAGGCCAACACTCAGCGAGCAGAGGCTCAGGCGCTGATCGCCAAGGCCAAGGGCGAAGCCGCCAAGGCGACCGAGATCCGTCTCGCCGCCGCGGCTGTTAAGATCGACGCCCAGGTCGATGCGGCGGATGCCCGCATCGCCGAAGCCCGTGACGGTGCGCTTGCGGAACTCGAGACCGTCGCGGTCGAAGCCGCCACCGAAATCGCCCAGCGGCTCGCCGGCCTCAAAGTCGATGCCCGCTCGGCCAAGTCCGCGGTGAAGGAGGCTCTCAATGTCTGATCTGTCGAGCCTTTACCTGCTCGCTCACGCCGCTGCCGAAGCCGGGGCCGAGCATCATGCCGAACCGATCGCCTTCGGGCTCAACCCGGTCGCCTGGGTCGCGCTCTCGATGCTCACGCTCATCGGCATCGCGCTGTACCTCAAGGTCCCCAAGATGCTGACCTCGGGCCTTGATGCCGGGATCGCCGAGATCAAGAAGCAGCTCGACGAAGCCAAGTCCTTGCGCGCTGAGGCGGAAGCCCTGCGCCAGGAATACGCCAGCAAGATCGCCAACGCCGAGAAGGACGCGGCCGCGATGCTCGATCACGCCCGCCACGAGGCCGATGCGATCGTTGCCAAGGCCGAGGCCGGCACCACCACGGTGATCGGTCGCCGCGAAAAGATGGCCGCCGACAAGATCGCCGCAGCCGAACGCGGCGCGATCGATGCACTGCGCGCCCGAGCGGCCAACGCCGCCACCGCTGCAGCTGCTCAGCTGATCGCCGCCAAGCACGGCGCCGAGGCCGACAAGGCGCTGGTCGACGCGGCCATCGGCGCAATCTGATTTAGAGTTTCCAGCGACGGTTGGATTCGGAAAACCCTCGCTTCGGCGGGGGTTTTTTGTGCTCGGGTAAAGCCCGGCCGCGTGGTCCCGACGACCCGGCCCGACTGATCAGTGAGCGGCGTCTTTCGCCTTTTCGCCGGCTGCAGCTGCCATGTCGGCTGCAGCGTCCGCGGCATTGCCGGTCGTGGCAACGGCTTCGCCGGGCTGCAACAGTGGCATCAGATGCCGCGCCGCTGGCGTTCGCTGCTGCGCTTGCCGCTTCGGTGGCTGCTTCGGTCGCTGCCGAATCGTCCTTCTTGCGCAACCGGCCAGAGCCAGGGCCGCGCCCGCGGCAGCGATAAGGAATACAGTCCGCTTCATATCCATCTCCCTTTAGTGAGGAGCGGACGCGAGTGGGTGCTGCGGCCAGGGCCAATTACATTTTGGTTAGGTAGTGACGTTGCGGCTCAAAAGCTGTTCTTCGCCTCGCGGAGTGCGGCGAACGTCGCAACCGGATCGCCGGGCTTGCCGCCTATCCCCGGCCAGCGCGCCTGCATCGCCGGATCGTCGGCGCGCAGGAACGGATTGGTGGCGAGCTCGCGCTCCAGCTTGAACGGGACCGTCGGCACCCCTTTGTCGCGGCAGCGGCGGACGTCGTTGGCGTAAGCCTGAAGCTCGGCGTTGTCGGGATCGGCGTGCAGCGCGAAACGGGCGTTGGACGCGGTGTATTCGTGGGCGCAGTAGAGAACGGTCTGCGCGGGCAGGGCCTTCAGCCGCTTGAGGCTGTCCCAGAACTGCGGCGCGGTGCCTTCGAACATCCGCCCGCAGCCCAGCGCGAACAGCGAATCTCCCACAAAGGCTATCCCCGCTGCCGGCAGATGGTATGCGATGTGGCCCAGGGTGTGCCCGCCGACGTCGATGACGTCGGCCTCCCACTCGCCGAGGGCGACGACGTCGCCGTGTTTCACCGTGCGGTCGATTGCGGCGATTCTGGCGGCTTCGCCTGCGGGCGCGATCACCTGGCAGCCGGTCGCCGCCTTGATTGCTTCGTTGCCGCCGGCGTGGTCGGGATGCCAGTGGGTGTTCCAGATATGGGTGATCTGCCAGCCCTTGCGCGCCGCCTCGCGCAAATAGGCATGGGCATCGGGGGTATCGATGCAGGCCGTCTCCTGG
>JBDSOM010000112.1:0-6267 GCA_039914785.1 Novosphingobium sp. | reverse complement strand
CTGAAGAAGGCGGCGACCTATGCGAAGGAGCGGATCGTGTTCGGCCGGCCGATCGGCATGAACCAGGGTATCCAGCACCCGCTCGCCAAGGCGTGGATGCAAGTCGAGGCGGCGAGCCTGATGGTGTTCAATGCCGCCTCGCTGTTCGATCAGGGCAAGGAATGCGGGGTCGAGGCGAATACCGCCAAGTACCTCGCGGCCGAGGCCGGATACGAAGCGTGCCAGACCGCGGTAATGTCGATGGGCGGGATGGGCTATGCCCAGGAATATCACGTCGAACGCTACTTGCGCGAAGTGCTGATCCCCCGGATCGCTCCGGTCAGCCCGCACCAGATCATGAACTTCATCGCCGAACGCGTGCTGGAATTGCCGCGGAGCTATTGATGGCGCGCCACTGCATTCCGTTTACCCCGAGCTTGTCGAAGGGCCGCATTTTTCTTTAGGGGCTGAGTAAGCCCACTGGAAAGACGGTCCTTCGCCAAGCTCAGGTCGGACGGTCTACGGGACAGCCAAAGGATTATCCCAATGCCGATTCACCACGAACCGATCTCCGCCCGATCGTGGCTGTTCGCTCCCGGCGACAGCGAGAAGAAGATGGGCAAGGCGATGGACGGCACCGCCGACATCGTGCTGATCGACCTGGAAGACGCCGTCGCGGCCGACAACAAGGCCGCCGCGCGGCCGCTGGTCCACGATTTCATCAAGGCCAACCCCGGTCAGCGCCACCGCCTGTGGGTGCGGATCAACCCGTTCGACGGGCCGTACACGTTGGAGGATTTGGTCGCGATCATGCCGGCGAATCCTGGCGGGATCATGCTGCCCAAAGTCTACGGCCGCCAGGAAGTCGAGAAACTCGACCATGTGCTGTCCACGCTCGAAGTGGCCAACGGGATCGAGGAAGGCTCGACCCCCGTCATCGTCCTGATCACCGAGACCGCCGAGGCGATGTTCCACACCGGCGACTACAAGGGCGCGCCGCGGGTCGTGGCGCTGACTTGGGGGGAGGAGGACCTGGCGGACTCGATCGGGGCCAGTTCGAACAGGAATGCCGACGGTAGCTACAGCTTCACGTACGAGCTGGCGCGCAGCATGACGGTACTGGGCGCTGCCGCCGCCGGGGTCACCGCGATCGAGACTATTTCCGCCGATTTCAAGGACCTGGAGGCCTTGCGGAAACGCGCCGAGGGCGTCCGCCGCGATGGGTTTCGCGGGATGATGGCGATCCATCCGGCGCAAGTCGACGTGATCAACGCCGCCTTCACGCCGACGCCCGAGGAAATCGCCGAGGCGCAGGAGGTCGTCGATATTTTCGCCGCCAATCCTGGCGTCGGGGCGATCGGCTGGAAGGGCGGAATGCTCGACCGGCCTTATCTCGCCCGGGCGCAGCGCCTGCTGAAACAGGCCGGGCGCTGATGGGGCCAGCCGAACTCGACCTGGGGCGGTTCCTGAAACGGGGCGATCGGATCGTGTTCGGCCAGGCTTGCGGTGAGCCGACGACCTTGGTCGAGGCATTGATTTCCCAGGGAAAAGACATCGGCGAACTCTCCGCGTTCATCGCCACGAGCTTTTCCGGCTTGTTCACGCCCGAGACGGCAAACGCCTTTCGCCTGTCGAGCATGGGGGCGATCGGGGCGTTGCGGGGCATGGCCAAAGCCGGTGCGCTCGACGTGATTCCGGTCCATGTGAGCCAGGTCGGGCCGCTGATCACCGCGGGCATTATCCCCTGCGACGCGGCGATTATCCAAGTCAGCCAATCAGACGCCAACGGCGACCATTCGTGTGGCTTGATCAGCGATCACGTCCGCGCGGCGGCCGCCAGGGCGCGCATCGTCATCGCCGAGGTCAACGACCAGGTTCCCTTCACCCACGGCGAGACGATTCCAGCTTCCGCGATCGACGTCGCCGTCCATGTCTCGCGCGCGCCGATCGAAGTCGCCCCGGCGGCGATCGGCGCGACGGACGAAGCGATCGCGCGCCACTGCGCCAGCTACATCGGCGATGGGTCGGTGATCCAGACCGGGGTCGGCGCGGTGCCCGATGCGATCTTGCGCCAGCTTGGCGACCGGCGGGACCTCGGGGTCCATTCGGGCATGCTGGGGGACGGGCTGGTCGACCTGATGGAGGCCGGCGTCGTCACAAATGCGCGCAAGGAGATCGACCGAGGGGTGACGATCAACGGCGCGCTGATCGGCACCCGGCGGCTTTACGATTTCGCGCACCGCAACCCCGCGATCCGGATGACGCCGGCGAGCTACACCCACGATGCGGGCGTGCTGGGCCGGCTGTCGCGGCTGGTGACGATCAATTCCGCGCTCGAGGTCGATCTTACCGGCCAGGTCAACGCCGAGCAATCGGGCGCGGCATATCTGGGCGGCACTGGCGGCCAGGTCGATTTCGTCCGGGCTGGCGCGCGCTCGCCGGGCGGGGTTTCGCTGATGGTCCTCGCGGCGACCGCCAAAGCCGGGTCGATAAGCAAGATCGTGCCGGCGCTTTCGGGGCCGGTGACGACCGCGCGGACCGAGGTTGATGTCGTGGTGACCGAATACGGCGCGGCCGAGCTCAAGGGGCAGACGCTGGCCGAACGCGCCCGCCGCCTGATCGCCATCGCCCATCCCGATTTCCGCGAAGCGCTCGACCGTGCCGCTTTCGACATTTTCAAGCGAGGTTTCTGATGCCCGATAGCACCAGCGCTCCCGTAATTTTCGATGCCCGCAAGGATGGCATCGCGATCATCACGCTGAACCGGCCGGAGCAGTATAACGCGCTCAATCGCGAAGTGCGTGAGGCGCTGACGGCGGCCTGGCAGCGGTTCGAGGCGGACGACGCCTTGCGCGTCGCGATCCTGACCGGCACGGGCGAGAAGGCCTTTTGCGCGGGCGGCGACCTCAAGGAGATGGTCGAGACGGGGATGACCGTCCCCCCGCGCGATTTCATTCCCTCGCCGTATGACAACATCCAGGTGTCCAAGCCGACGATCGCCGCGGTCAATGGCGTGGCTTTCGCCGGCGGCTGGCTGATCGCGCAGAACTGCGATTTGTGCGTCGCCAGCACGACGGCGCGCTTCGCCATCACCGAGGTCAAGGTCGGGCGGGGCAGCCCGTGGGCCGCGCCGCTGATCCACATGATCCCGCAGCGCATCTTCATGGAGATCGTGCTGACCGGCAAGCCGATCACCGCGAGCCGCGCTTACGAGATCGGCCTGGTCAACCGCCTCGCCGAACCCGCGGCGCTGCTTCAAACCGCGATCGAACTGGCGACCGAGATCCTCGACGGCGCCCCGCTCTCAGTGAAGGCCGCGCGCGACACGGTCATGCTGGCGACCGAACTGGGCCGGGCCGCCGCGCTCGAAGCCGCCCGCGCGGCGCACGACGCGGTCTATCACAGCGACGATGCGCAGGAAGGCCCGCGGGCGTTCTCGGACAAGCGAAAGCCGATCTGGCGCGGACGCTGAACAGGTGTATGGTTTTTCGCAGGCGCCAACAGGCGCGCTGCAGCGAGTGAGGATGCAATGGCCGACGTAAGCAATATTTGCGAAACCGCGGACGAACTCGAACGGCCCACCATCGTGGGGCCCGAGGCTTATGTCTCGGACGACTACGCTCGGGCCGAGCAGGACAAGCTGTGGCGCAAGGTCTGGCTGCAGGCCGGGCGGATCGAGGACATCCCGGAGGTCGGCGATTTCATCACGCACGAGATCCTGACCGATTCCGTGATCATCGTGCGGACCGGACCGGACGCGATCAGCGCCTATCACAACGTCTGCCCGCATCGCGGCCGCCGCCTGATCGACACCCCGCCGGGCCAGCGCAACGCACGCGGCACGCGCAAGAGCATCGTGTGCGGGTTCCATGGCTGGACGTACGGGATCGACGGCAAGAACACCTTCATCGAGCACGAGGCGGACTGGCAGGGCTCGCTGTGCGGCGGGCGGGCCGATCTCGGCACGGTCAAGGTCGACACCTGGGGCGGCTGGCTGTGGATCAACCTCGATCCCGAAAGTGGCTCGCTCGCCGATTATCTCGATCCCGCCGCGACGATGCTGGAACCATACCAGTTGCAGAACATGCGCCCACGCTGGCGCAAATGGGTGATCTTCGAGTGCAATTGGAAGGTCGCGATGGAGGCGTTCAGCGAAACCTACCACGTCAACACCACCCACCCGGAATTCATGGAATTCGGTCAGTTCCGGGGCTGGGCGCGCAACCAGAAGCTGCACAGCAACATCGGCTACGAAGCGCCCAAGGGCCAGGAAGAGGACAGCGGCAAGCTGCGCCTCGGCGTCGGCGATGCCCGGACCTCGACTGCGGAAATGCAGAACTTCACCTGGGCGAACGCGAACACCAACACCACGGCGACGCTCGTCGCGGTGGCCAACCGGCTCAAGGACGAACTGCCCGAAGGTGCGACCCCCGCCGAAGTCTCGGCGTACTGGATCGGCACCGCCAAGGCCGAGGACGCCGCCCGCGGCGTCGTCTGGCCGACCGTGGATTCCGGGCACACCGCCCAGGCCGGCACCGCCTGGCAGATCTTTCCCAACTTCCAGATCGGCCACGCGGTCAACAACATGCTCTGCTACCAGGCGCGGCCCTACAAGCTGGGCGATGCCGACCACTGCATCTTCGAAGCGGCGGTCTATGAGCTCTACCCGGAGGGCGAGGCACCCGCGACCGACTGGGAATACACCGCGCCGGCCGATTGGCCGCCGGTGCTGCAGCAGGACTTCACCAACATGGCGGCGGTGCAGCAAGGCATGAAGAACGTCGGCTTCCGCGGCGCGCAGCCCAATCCGTACATGGAACGGTCGATCGCCAGCCTGCATATGAACCTCGCCAAGTTCATGGGCACCGGAGCACCGCGCAAGGCGGCAGGGCGGAACGACTAGGGCGGGGAATTCCGACCGATCGATCCAAGGCATTGCTGAACGGTAGTACAGGATCGCGAGCGCGGTGTTTTGCGCCACGGATGGCCCCGGCGCGTCCGGAGCTTTTGCGTAAGCCGGAAATTCCGTTAGGGCCGTTCGAGCCGAATCAAATCGTGTTAACTGGGATGATGTCATGACCGTGTGCAAGCTGAGCGCCGTTCCCTCACCGGACGAGATCGATATTCCGGCGCTCAAGGAAAAGTACAAGCAGGAGCGGAACAAGCGCATCCGCCCCGAAGGCGGCGAGCAGTACGCTCCGCCCACCGACACGCTGACCCATGACACGTACGAGCACGATCCATTCACGCCGGTCATTCCGCGCGACGGCATCAGCGAGGACATCGACGTCGCGATCCTGGGCGGCGGATGGACCGGAATCCTGTCCGCCTATCACCTGACGCAAGCCGGGGTGACCAACTTCCGCAACATCGATCATGCCGGCAACTTCGGCGGCACCTGGTACTGGAACCGCTACCCCGGCATCCAGTGCGACAACGACGCCTATTGCTACCTGCCGCTGCTCGAGGAGACCGGCTGGCTGCCCTCCAAGAAGTTCTCCGACGGCAAGGAGATCTACGACTACATCCAGCTGATCGTCGACAAGTTCGGCTTCCGCGACAAGGGCGTGTTCCACACGCTCATCAAGGGCCTCAACTGGGACGAGAGCATCAAGCGCTGGCGGATCACGACCGATCGCGACGACGAGGTTCGCGCCAGGTTCGTGGTGATGGCCGGCGGCACGCTGAGCACGCCCAAGTTCCCCGCGGTGCCCGGCATCCACAAGTTCAAGGGCCACAAGTCGCACACCTCGCGGTGGGACTTCGACTATACCGGCGGCACCTGGGACAACCCCGAACTGACCGGCCTTGCCGACAAGCGCGTGGCGATCCTCGGCACCGGCGCCACCTCGATCCAGGCCGTGCCCTATCTCGGCAAGTACGCCAAGCAGCTCTACGTCCTGCAGCGCACCCCCTCGCCCGTCGACGAGCGGCCCAATCCGCCGACCGATCCCGATTGGGCCGCCTCGCTCAAGCCCGGCTGGCAGGCCGAGCGGCAGGAGAACTTCCTGCGCGCGGCGAACGAGATCCTGCCGCTGGGCACGCCCGACCTGATCTGCGACTTCTGGACCGAGATCAACCGCAACATCAACGCGGAACTCGAAGCCAAGGGCGCGACCGAGCACAACATCGAAGAGTTCTGGGCCCGCCGCGAGGTGATGGACTTCCAGGTGATGGAGCGCATCCGCCGCCGCTGCGACGAACTGGTCGACGACCCGGCCACCGCCGAGGCGCTCAAGCCGTACTACCGCTTCATGTGCAAGCGGCCCCTGTCGAACAATGACTATT
>JBDSOM010000099.1:0-9926 GCA_039914785.1 Novosphingobium sp. | reverse complement strand
AGTGCGGCCGTGGCCTCGCGCACGGCGGGTTGGCCGTCGAGCGAGCCATCGGCGCTGCCCGATAGCTGCGCGCGCAGGCTTTCCGCCCTGGCGCGCGCCGCCGCGACTGCGCTGGCGGCGGTACGGGCCGAGGCGAGCGCCTGATCGGACTGCGAGCGCGACGAAATGCCTTCGGTCAGCAGCGAGCGCTGGCGCAGCGCCTCGCCTTGGGCGAAGGCGAGCCGCGCCTGGGCCGCGTCGATCTCGGACATGGCGGCGCGGAAATCCTGCTGCTTCGATCCGACGTCGGTCCGCGCGGCGGCGATCTTCGCTTCGGCTTCGGCGACCGCGGCCACCGGCGTGTCGCTGGCGATGCGGAACAGGACCTGGCCTTTGGTGACCCGCTGGTTTTCGTGGACCTCGATTGCGACGACCTTGCCGTCGATATCGGGCGCGATGCCGACCTGGCCCGTCTGGAGCGCAGCGTTTTCGGTCGATTCGTAGCGGCCGCCGGTCAGGTAGAAGTAGGCCACCGCGACGAGGACCACGATCGGTGCCGCGAGCAGCAACGGCAGGCGCAAGCGCGACCGCCAGGGCTCTTGAGCAGTCGTTGCTTCGACAGGGATGGTGGCCATGTCGCCTTCAGCCACGGATTCGGTTCCTCCCAAAGTCGCAATCAGAGTCGCAATGCGATTTGCTATGCATACCGATAGTAAGCATGGCAAGTATCTTTGCGGTCATGAACGCTTCCCTGGAAATCGGGCCTACAGGAACGCTCTGACGTCACCCATGAACCGCGCGAACTGGTCGTGGTGGAGCCAGTGGCCGGCATTCTCGTACTCGATCACCTGGGCGGTATTGAAGTGCCGCAATCGCCCGTCGCGTTCGGGGTTGGAGGCCCAGCTATCGCGTCCGTAGAACAGCCGCATCGGGCACGTGATCGCGCCCCACAGCGCATGGATATCGTCTTCGGGCGTGGATTCCGCGGGCCAGACGTTCAGGTAATTGTCGAACTTCCAGCTCCAGGTCCCATCCTCGTTGCGGCTGACCCCGTGGACGGTCAGATGGCGGGCCTGGACGTCGGTGAGATAGGCGTTCTCCTCCTTCATCCGCTCGTACGCCGCCCGCAGCGTCGGGTAACGGCGCGGCAACCGCCCGGCGGCCTTGCGGCGGTCCGCGATCCATTCTCGCAGCCGTGTCGCGTACCCGATCCGCTCACGCTCGGCGAGTTGCTCGGGCGAAGGGCCCAGGCCCTCGATATTGACGAACTTGCTGACCTGATCGGGATAAAGCCCGACGAAACGCGTGGCGATATTGCCACCGAGTGAATGCGCTATGACAGTGACTTTGTCATAGCCCAACGTGTGGATCAGCTGCGCGAAGTCGTAGAGATAGGCATTCATCGAGTAGTCGCCGTCGGGCGACCAGGCGCTGTCGCCATGGCCGCGCAAGTCGGCGGCGATCACGTGCCAATCGTGGCGCAACTCCTCGGCCACCCAGTCCCAGCTGCGGCAATGATCGCGGCCGCCGTGCTGGAGGATCAGCGGCGGCGCGTCGGGATTGCCCCAGTCGACGTAATGCAGCCGCAGCCGCTGGGAGATGAAGCTGTTCGAAGTGGGGCCGGTGAGGTTCATGCGCGCAAACTGGGCGGGGTCGCGCCCGCCGTCAATCGCCGGCCAGTTCTGACTCGATTTCCCTGACCGGAATACCTATCTGGCCCCCACGACCGGAGGGACCAATGACGACACATACCACCCGCATGCTGATCATCGGCTCGGGCCCAGCAGGGCTTTCGGCAGCGATTTACGGTGCGCGGGCCGGGCTCGAACCGATCGTGGTTCAGGGACTGCAGCCCGGCGGACAGCTGACGATCACCACCGATGTCGAGAACTATCCTGGTTTTCGCGAGGTCATTCAGGGCCCGTGGCTGATGCAGGAAATGCAGGCCCAGGCCGAGCATGTCGGCACGCGGATGTTGTGGGACACGATCGTCTCGGTCGACACCACCAGCTGGCCGTTCCGCGCGATCGGCGACGGCGGCGACATCTACGAAGGCGAGACCCTGGTCATCGCCACCGGCGCCCAGGCCAAGTGGCTTGGCGTGCCGGGAGAGCAGGAACTGAGCGGCAAGGGGGTCTCGGCGTGCGCGACATGCGACGGGTTCTTCTACCGCGGCAAGAAGGTCGTGGTGATCGGCGGCGGCAACACCGCGGTCGAGGAAGCCCTGTACCTGACCAACCACAGCCAGGACGTGACCCTGATCCATCGCCGTGATTCGCTGCGCGCCGAGAAGATCCTTCAGGATCGGCTGTTCGCGCATCCCAACATTACCGTGGTGTGGAACAAGGCGGTGGACAGTTTCGTGGGCGATCCGGCCGCAGGCGGTCTGACCGGCGTTGCCGTCACCGATACAGTGACTGGGGAGAAGTCCGAGATCCACGCCCAGGGCGCGTTCGTCGCGATCGGCCACGCGCCCGCGACCGAACTGTTCCAGGGACAGCTCGACACGGACGATAGCGGATACCTCGTGGTCGAACCCGGCACGCCCAAGACCGCGACCCCCGGCGTGTTCGCCTGCGGTGACGTCATGGATCACGTCTATCGCCAAGCGGTCACGGCCGCCGGCACCGGCTGCATGGCCGCGCTCGATGCGGAACGCTTCCTTGCCGAACGCGAGTTCGCGGAAGCGCAGGCGGTGATGGCTGCGGCTTCTTGAATTCTCCCCGGATCGGGGAGAATCCTAGCGCAAGACTTCCAGGACCTGTCGCTCCAACCAAGCGCGCGCGCCAGGCTCGACGTAGCTGTGCGACGCCTCCGCGCACCGCCTGATCCGCTGATCCGACTTATCCCAGGCGCTCAGAAACGCCACCGCCGTCGCATCCCGCTCGGCGATCAAAATTCGCACTTCGCCTGCGAACCCCGTGATTCCCCGTGCCATATCCTGCGCCAGCGAGGTGGGAGCCGAGGCAGGGCGCAGCGCCGATACCAGGCTGCGAACCAGCTTGCCGATCGGCACTTGCCCGGTCAGCAGCCGTTTCAGCGCCTCGGGGCTCGCCAGACGCCGCTTGTAGTGATCGCGTAGGACTTCGGGTGCCGGGGCATCCTCGGCCCCCTCGATCGTCCACGGGTTGGACA
This sequence comes from Novosphingobium sp., assembly GCA_039914785.1. Classification (GTDB taxonomy): domain Bacteria; phylum Pseudomonadota; class Alphaproteobacteria; order Sphingomonadales; family Sphingomonadaceae; genus Novosphingobium. The sequence continues at coordinate 6,812 of JBDSOM010000099.1, read as the reverse complement.
GGATCAAGGCATCGCAGCCCGCGCCGCGGCTCAGCATCAGGGCGCTGGCGGCATCGCAGTTCCCCAGCGCGACGATCCGAGTGAGATGCGGCGCAGCCTCGCGAAACGCGGCGAGGGCGGCGGCGATGTCGGGACCGTTCGTGCGGAACTCGGCATTGGGGCCGCCGCTGTCGCCCACGCCGCGCCGGTCGAAGCGGAACACTGGAAAGCCGTTGGCGGCGATTGCGGCGGCAAACTGTGCCTGGCCGGCCCACGCGCCGGAGCGCAGTTCATTTCCGCCGGAAACCAGCAGCAGGCCGGTAGAATTCTCGGCCACGTCGATCGTGCCGATCAGGACCGAACCCTCGCAGGTGAACGAGAGGTGCCGCCGGGTCATGCCTTGATCCCCACCGCGACGATCGCAGCCAGAGCGTCGGCCTGGGCACGGTCCTCGCCGGGCTCCGCGCGCAGCCACAGGCCGCCGCCGCCGATCAGGTCCTGCGCGATGTCGCTGGCGTTCGTCTCGGTGGCCGGCTCGGTCGATTGAAGCTGGGCGAGGAGGTCGGGGCTAAGCCGGTAGCCGACCAGGTCCAAACCTTCGATTGATCCCGCTTCCAGCAGGCTGTCCTGGGTCTCGGCCAACCCGGCTTCCCGGGATGCCACGATCCGTGCGCGCAGCATCTGGCGCAGTACAGTGGCGCCCTTGACGGGCGCATAGCGCCAGCCCGGCAGCGCGGGTTGGATCAGCGTGCCGCCACGAATGCCGAGCACGTGGGTCGCCGCAAAATGTCCGGCGGCGGCGGCCATCGCGTCTCGCCATGAGCCGAGGGTCTGCGCCTCGAACGGCTGCAGGCTCTCGTTGCAGCCGGGCAGATCGGGCAGGAAACAATCGATCCCCGCGGCATCGAGTCGGCGCATGACCTCGACGGTCAGCCGCCGCATCCGGTTGGCTTCCTCGAACAGCGCAGGAATGATCAACAGGCGGTGGGCACGACGCTGGTCGAACGCCAGGGCGAATTCGCGTGCGGTATCTCCGCCGGGCAGCGGGCAGGGATAGTGCGCGATCACGCGTCGGCGCGTTTCGCCTCGGCAAAAGCCAGCAGCGACCCGAAGGTTTCGAGCAATTCGCCATCGACCTCGTCGTCGTCAATGACGATGTCGAGACGGTCCTCCATTTCGGTGAGCAGCCCGGCCACCGCCATTGAATCCAGCTCGGGCAAATCGCCGAACAGGCCGGTGTCCGGGGTGAACGTTTCCGCCTGCCCTGGCTTGAGCCCGAGCACGTCGGTGAGGATACTGCGGAGCAACTCGTCGGTAGTCTGGCTCATCGGCCCCCCTCGATCCATTCCGGCATCGGTTCGCGGCCCTCTAACCACGGCTCGCCGCCTCGGCAAGTCGCCGCAGTCCGGCCTTGGCAATTCTCGGCCAGTTGCGCGGGCGCATGGGCCGCAGCAGCTCGATCCGGTAGCGCGTGCGGACTTCTTCCATCCAGTCGCGTTTGTAGCCGTCGTCGCCCGTGCCAAAGTCGACCATGGCGACCCCATCGCCGTCGATTACCCGTTCGAACAGCGCCGCGCTGAGCGTGGTGCCCGGCGAGAGCGGCTTGGCCGCTTCGATGTGCGCGAGCTTATGAATGAACGCGGTGCCGGCTTCGACGGTCCAGAACTGCGCGGCCACGGGCTTTCCTTCGGCGAGCGCCAGGGCGAACCGCATGCGGCCGGCGGCGCCTTCTTCGCGGGCAAACCGGCGCAGGAATGCAGGACTGCCTTCGCTCGGCTTCCAGCTTTGGGCATAGATCGCCTCGTAGGCATCCCAGGCGGCATCGTCGAAGCGATCGAACAGGCGAACCTCGACTTTGCCAGCCTTGCGCTTGAGCGTGGTGCGGACCTGCCCGGGGCGTCCCGCCAGATATTCAGCGTACGAACGCCCGCCGACCTGCAGGATGTGGTTGACGTCGCATGGCGTCATGGTGGCGAACCAGCCCGCGCCGCGGAAGGCATCGGCCAGCGCGGCGGCGTCGCCTTCGGATAGCTTCGACAGCACGATCCGCCCGGCGCGATTTCCGATGTCCTGAGCGATCGTGCTTAACAGGTGCGGGGCGTCGGCGCCCGGGCTGACGATGGGCGCGGCGCGGAAGCTGTACCAGTTGGCCAGTTCGCGCAATCCGCCACCGTCTTGGCTCAGCGGAAGGATGGCTACGTCATCGCCTTCGCGCGCGACCGCCAGCAGCGGCTTTATCCCGCACTCTTCCTCCAGCCCGCGCCACCAGGCGAGCCGGTCGAAGGGCGCGGCGGCGGCGGGCGCGGCGAGCAGGCGGGCAAGTTGGGCGTCGCCTTGCACTTCGTTAAGATCGCCGTGATATTCGACCGTCATCGCTTCAACCGAACCCCTTGGAACCCGTGCACGCTCAGCCCGAAACCGCGATCCGACCGCTCGACCATCTCGCCTTGCGGGGAAAGGATGGCGATCCCGCGCTCGTGCTGCGCGGGGAGACGCTTAGCTACAAGGACTTAAGAACGCGTGTCTCCCGCCTGGCGGCATGGCTGCGCTCGCAGGTCGACGAAGACGGCGCGCGGGTCGCCACTTGGGCGGCGAAGGGTGAACTGACCTGCCTGATGCCGCTGGCTGCCGCGCGAGCCGGATTGGTCCACGTGCCCGTCAACCCTCTGCTTAAGCGGGGGCAAGTGGGGCACATTCTGGCTGACAGCGGCGCACGCTTGTTGATCGGCACTCCGGCGCGGATTGCGGGCCTTGAAGACGGCGACCTTCCTGCGGAGTGTGCGGTGATAGCGGACGCCGAGGCGCTCAAAGCTGCCGCCGCGCTTGGCGATTATCTCGTCGAATCAGGTAGTAATCCCGATGACTTGGCGGCCATACTTTATACCAGCGGTTCGACCGGACGGCCCAAAGGGGTCATGCTGAGTCACGCGAACATGTGGCTCGGTGCGGAGAGCGTTGCGACTTATCTCGGCCTTGCTGCCGATGACCGCACCCTGGCGGTTCTGCCGCTGTCGTTCGACTACGGACAGAACCAGCTCCTTTCCAGCTGGTATGCCGGAGCCTGTGCTATCCCATTGGATTATCTGACCTCGCGCGATGTCGTAAAGGCTGTCGAGCGTCACAACATCACTACGCTCGCCGCCGTCCCACCACTGTGGGTCCAACTCACGGAACAGACCTGGCCCGACGAGGTTCGCGCCAAACTGCGCCGCCTGACCAACAGCGGCGGCGCGCTCACCCCCGACTTGGTGCGGTCCCTGCGCGCACTGTTCCCTCAGGCACGCATTTTCGCAATGTACGGACTAACCGAAGCATTTCGCTCGACTTTTCTCGATCCCGCACTGATCGACACACACCCGACTTCGATGGGAAAGCCCATTCCCCACGCGGAAATCCTTGTGGTGAACGATGCGGGCGAGATTGCGGCGGACGGCGAGGAGGGTGAACTGGTTCACTGCGGCCCACTGGTGGCGCAAGGCTATTGGCAAGACGCAGGCCGGACCGCCGAGCGCTACAAGCCGGCTCCGGCCGCCTCGCGCTATGGCGGTATGGCCGTGTGGTCGGGCGATCGGGTGCGCCGTGATGCCCAGGGGTTGTTGTATTTCGTCGGGCGGCGTGACGCCATGATCAAGAGCGCGGGCAACCGCATCAGCCCGCAAGAGATCGAGGAAGCCGCGCTCGCTACGGGGCTGGTAGCCGAAGCGGTCGCGCTCGGCATTCCCGACGAGCGCCTCGGCCACGCCGTGCACCTGGTCGTCCGGGCGAGCGCCGCGAATCCCGACGCGGAAATAACATTGCCGCGCATCCTCATGCAGGAACTGCCGAATTTCATGCAGCCCAAAATCATCCATTGGCGCGCCACGATGCCGCTTAGCCCGAACGGCAAGATCGACCGTGCTGGGCTTTACGCCGAGCTCGCCGCGTGAAGCCGCTTGGTCCCATCCCGACCGGCTATGTCGGCATCGACGGCATCCTGGCCATCGATGGGCGCAAGGTCACCGACCTGGCCGCCGATGGCACTCCGCTGTTCGTCTATTCGGCGGCGCTGATCCGGCAGCGAGTGGCGTCATTGCGCCGTGTTCTGCCTGACCGGATCGCGTTACATTATGCTGTCAAAGCAAATCCCTATATCCCGATCATCGAGTTATTCGGAACCCTAGTCGATGGCTTCGACATTGCCTCAGGCGGCGAGCTGGACATCGTGCGATCAGCGGGCATCGATCCGTCCATTGTCAGCTTCGCCGGGCCGGGCAAACGCGATGCCGAACTCCAGTCCGCCATCGCGGCAGGCGTCACGATCAATCTGGAATCCGAGGCAGAAGCGGATCGCGCGTTACAGATCGCAGAGCGGATCGGCACGACACCCCGGCTCGCAATTCGCGTGAATCCTGATTTCGACCTCAAGGGCTCGGGGATGAAAATGGGCGGCGGTGCCAAGCCTTTTGGCATCGACGCCGAACGCGTCCCGGTCCTGGCGCGGTCGATTATCGCCAGTGGTGCGGAATGGCGGGGCTTCCATATCTTCGCCGGAAGCCAAGCGCTCGATGCTGAGGCGATTGTCGAGACCCAGCGCCAAACCTTTGAACTGGCGGCTAAGCTTGCCCGGGAAAGCGGCGCCGCGCTGCCGCACTGCAACCTCGGGGGCGGGTTCGGCATTCCCTATTTTCCGGGTGATACGCCGGTCGATACCGCCCGGATCGGGGAAGGTCTGGCCGCGCAGTTGGCTGTTCTCCCGGATGAACTCGCGGAAACCGCCTTTTGCATCGAGCTTGGCCGGCACCTTGTCGGTGAAGCGGGGGTATACCTCTGCCGTGTGGTCGACCGTAAGGTCAGTCACGGCGAGGTCTACCTGGTCACTGATGGCGGACTGCATCACCAGCTCGCCGCATCGGGGAACTTCGGCACCGTCGTGCGCCGAAACTATCCCGTGGCCGTTGCTACCCGTTTTGGCGGCGTTGTGGAGGAAGAAGCCAGCGTGGTCGGGTGTCTGTGTACCCCGCTCGATATTCTCGCCAATAAGGGCGGCTTCCCGCGAGCCGACGTCGACGATCTGATCGCGGTGTTCTGTGCAGGAGCATATGGGGCGAGCGCTAGCCCGGCGAACTTTCTAGGCCAGGGCCCGGCGCGGGAAATCTTGGTTTAACAATCGCCTGCTGCGCTGTCCCGCTTTGGGACCGCCTTGCCCAAGGGCTGTTTAGCAGCCCGTTTCGGGCTCAAGGCTAACGCTATGTTCACCCTTTTGATCGATAGCGGACGGTGAATAGCCGGCATTCGCCCGGGGCTGCGGCCCGGTGGCGAGGCGGCGCTGCGAGGAAGCCGTCGATGTCATCTAGCCGTTTTGCCCGCCTGCTCGCCGGAAGCGCGATGGCTGCACTATGCCTCAGCGGTTGCGCCAGTGGCGGTCGCGGCGCGCAGTTGCCGTCGGCCTCGTTCGTGTCGATGCAAGAAGGACCGGGCGAGGAATACGTGATCGGCCCGCTCGACGAGCTGACGATTTTCGTGTGGCGCAACCCCGAACTCGGCGCGAGCGTGCAGGTTCGGCCCGATGGACGGATCACCACGCCGCTGATCACCGACATGCCCGCCGTGGGCAAGACCCCGTCGATGCTGGCCGAAGACCTCAAGCTCCAGCTTTCGCAATACATCCAGGAGCCGCTGGTCTCGGTGATCGTCAACAAGTTCGCCGGGACGTTCAGCCAGCAGGTCCGTGTCGTGGGTGCGACCGAGAAGCCGGCGTCGCTGCCCTACCGCGCCAACATGACGCTGCTCGACGCGATGATCGCGGTCGGCGGCCTGTCCGAGTTCGCCTCCGGCAATCGCGCCAAGCTGATCCGGTTCGACAAGGAAACCGGCAGCCAGCGCGAGTTCGGCATTCGCCTCGGCGATCTGCTCAAGAAGGGGGACAGCAAGGCCAACGTGATGTTGATGCCGGGCGACGTCATCATCATCCCCGAGAGCATGTTCTGAGCGGGACAGCGGGGACACGATGACCAACCTTTTCGACGAACTGCGCACCGCGCTCTTCAGCATCTGGCACCGCCGCTGGCTGGCGCTCGGCGTTGCCTGGGGGATCTGCCTGGCCGGCTGGCTGGTCGTGGCGATGATTCCCAACAAGTACGAAGCCAAGACGCGGATATTCGTCCAGCTCGACGATCCGCTTGCGGCCAAGATCGGTATCAACGAGAGTGATCAGAAGCGCGCGGTCGAACGCGTCCGCCAGACCTTGGTCAGCTCGATCAACCTTGAGAAGGTCGTCCGCGGCACGCGGATCGGGGATGACGTCAAGTCGCCAAAAGAGATGGAGAGCGCGGTTGGCGGCTTAAGTCAGGCCGTCAAGGTCGTGGCCACGCAGGACAATCTGTTCGAGATCACCGCGACCTCTGGGCGCGGCAGCCTTTCGGACGCCGAGAACGCCAAGCTGTCGCAAGACATCGTCCAGAAGCTGATCGACATCTTCCGCGACGGCAATGTCGCCGGCAACCGCGGCGACATGGCGCAGACTCTGGAGTTCATGAACCAACAGCTCGGCGACCGTCAGAAGCAGTTGGAAGGCGCTGAGCAGCGCCGCATGGAGTTCGAAACGCGCAATCCCGACCTCGCCCAAGGTGGCGCGACGATCCAGCAGCGCATGGAAGCCAGCCGAGTGGAGACGCGCGGGATCGATGCGGATCTCGCCGCGGCGCAGAGCGCGTTGGCCGCGATCAATGGCCAGCTTGCCGGTACCCCGGCGACGCTTGCGGTAGCCGGCCCCGGCGGCGGCGTGCGCGGGGCGCTCGCGCAGGCGCAGTCGGATCTTGCCGCGATGCGCTCGCGTGGGCTGACCGACAGCCATC
>JBDSOM010000159.1:0-6558 GCA_039914785.1 Novosphingobium sp. | reverse complement strand
ATAACAGCCAACCGGTCCGGGCGGCCATCACGTTGCGGGCAACCGGCTCGATCACTTTGGCGACGACGGGCGGCAGGGCGGTCAGGAATGAGCGCAGGGATGCTTCCTGCTGGGCGGATTCGCCAATCAGGGAAAAGATCGCAGCCATCGTGATGAAGAACGGGAACAGCGCGAGGATCGCCATGTAGGCGAGGTTCCCGGCGTGGATAAAGCCATCGTAGTAGGTGCCGATCCACACCCGGCGCAGGACGGTGAAGAATCGCGTGCCGGGCCCGACGTGGCGATCCATTACGCTATCCAGGCCGGCGCGCCACCGGATTGCGTGCTTGCGCCGGGCCTCGGGGGAAAGCTCGCCTGGCCCGTCGCGCGCTGCCGCGACCTCCGGGGTCGGATGGTCGACCTCCTCCACTCAGATGCCGAGCTTGCCGCGCAAGTCGCGTCCGTCGCGCCAGCCTTCGAGTCGTGCGGAAAGGTCGGCATCGTCGGAAGGCAGGTCGATCTGGAGCGTGACGAGCTGATCGCCGCGGCTGCCATCCTTGCGGGTCATGCCCTTCCCCTTGAGGCGCAAGGTCTTGCCCGAGCTGCTCGTCGGCGCGACCGTCAGTATCACCGCGCCGTCAACGGTCGGGACTTTGACTTTGGCGCCGTGAACCGCCTCATCCAGGCTGATTGGCAGGTCGAGTCGCAGGCTGTCGCCATCACGCTTGAAGAATGGATGCGGCTCGATTGCGATGGTCACCAGCGCGTCGCCGTTGCCGCCGGGCCCGGCCTCGCCCTTGCCGGCCAGGCGCATCTGCGTGCCGTCCTCGACCCCGGCGGGAAGCTTGAGGTCGATGGTCTTGCCGTCGCTCAGTGTGATCCGCTGGGCGGCCAATATGGCCGCGTCGGGCAGCGAGACTTGCAGGCGGTACTGCAAATTTCCGCCGCGCGGCGCGGCGCGGGGTCTCCCGCCACCGCCACCGCCGAACCCGCCGCTACGCCCGCCGAACAGCCCTTCGAAGATGCCGCCAATGTCAGCGCTCTCGCCGCCGAAGCCCTCGAAGCCGTCAGCGCGGAAGCCACCTTGCCCGCCACCTCCAGGACCGCCGCGACCACCGCCGCCGAAGCCGCCGAACCCGATCGGATTGCCGTCGATGTCGATCTCGCCGCGATCGAACTGGGCGCGCTTGTCCTTGTCGGCAAGCAAGTCGTAGGCGCGCGTCACTTCGCTGAAGCGCTCGGTCGCCTTGGGGTTCGCTTGGTTTCGGTCGGGGTGAAGCTCTTTGGCGAGTTTGCGATAGGCGGACTTGACGTCCTTTTCGCTCGCGCCGCGGGCCACCCCAAGGGTCGCGTAAGGATCTGATGCCATAACCGCTAAACTAGGTGGGCAAGCGGTTCGCGGCAAGGCGCGCTTTCCACCTTCTTGCAGGCAAGCTATGTGTAAATTCAACGTTACAGGAATGCCGCGTGGAAGCCGACCAGACGAGTGAAGTCATCCCCCACGGCGATCCTCTCGTTTTGTTCGCGGAATGGTTCGCAGAAGCGCGATCGAGCGAGCCCAACGATGCCAACGCCATGGCGCTCGCGACCGCGACGCCGGATGGGGCACCTGCGGTGCGAATGGTACTGCTCAAGGAGCATGGGCCGGCCGGATTCGTGTTCTACACAAATGCCCACAGCCGCAAGGGCGGCGAGATCCTCGCGAACCCCCGTGCCGCGCTGCTGTTCCACTGGAAGTCGCTGCGCCGCCAGGTTCGCATCGAAGGTCCGCTGAGAGAAGTCGATGCCACTACCGCGGATGCTTATTTCGCGAGTCGAACGCGCGATTCGCAGCTTGGCGCGGTGGCTTCCGACCAGTCGGCGCCGCTCGATAGCCGAACGACGTTCCTGGCGCGGTATGACGCGGCCGACGCGCTCTATGCTGGGGGTGAGGTCAAGCGGCCGCAGCACTGGACGGGTTTTCGCCTCGATCCGCAGGGAATCGAATTCTGGGCCGACCGGGCACACCGCTTGCACGAACGGCGCAAATTCGTCCGCGCGGGCAGCGGCTGGACCAGCACGCTGCTCTTTCCGTGACCGCCAATGCCGCCGCCCTGAACCGCAGCGCCGCGCTGGCGAGCATCAGCGTCGCGCTGCTGCTGGTGGCGTTGAAGGGTTACGCTGCCTGGACGACCGGCAGCACCGCGATGCTCGGCAGCCTCGCGGACACCGTGCTCGATCTGGTCGCGAGCCTGGCGACGCTCGCCGGGGTCTGGGTCGCGGCACAGCCCAGCGACACGAACCACCGCTTTGGCCACGGCAAGGCGGAAGCGCTGGCGGCGATGTTCCAGGTCGTGCTGATCTCGATCTCGGCGCTGGCCATCGCCGCACGCGCCGTGGAGCAGTTCTTCGCGGGCGGTCGGACCACCGCGGCGGGCGAAGGTATCGGCGTCTCGGCGATCGCGATCATGGCGACGCTCGCGCTGTTGGCCTGGCAGCGACACGTCATCCGTCGCACCGGCAGCCTCGCGATCCGCACCGATCACGTCCACTATCAGTCGGATTTGTTGCTCAACGTCGCGGTGATCGTGGCGCTCGTGCTCGATCAGTACGGCGGGATCGCGGGTTCGGACCCGGTGCTCGGCCTCGCCATCGCGGCCTGGCTGGGTTGGAGCGCGTGGGGGGCGTCGCAGCAGGCGGTCGAGCAGCTGATGGACCGTGAGTGGCCCGACGACAAGAAGGAGCGCTTCCTGCAAGTCGTCGCGCGTCATCCGGAATTGCGCGGGGTCCACGACATGCGCACGCGGACGGCGGGCAACCAGGATTTCGTGCAGTTCCACGTGTGGGTCGGCGGCGCCATGACCGTACGCGACGCGCACCGCGTCATGGACGAAATCGAGTTAAAGCTCCTGGCCGAGTTTCCCGGCGTCGAGATCCTGATCCATCCCGACCCGGAAGGCCTGGTCAACGAACAAGGCCCGGCGGCCGATGATGTCATGCCGCATGGGGATCGGTCGTCCCCGGGTTGATCGGGGACGACGGGCTCAGCGAACGGCGGGAAACACCCCCACCAATCCCGCCAACCGGCGGCGCAAGGCATCGCGTTGTTCGTCGTCGGTCTTGCCGAGGCGGACTACCGTCAGCCGCTGGCTCGGCGAGACCAGGATATACTGGCCGAGATGGCCGATGCAGGCGAACATGCTGGCGGGCGCGCCGCCAGGGAACAGCACTTCATGGCCATCGGGCTGTGGGCGGTTGAGCCAGACTTGCGCACCATAGCCCTGGTTGCGCGGGCTGGGTGCGGTCATGAACTCGGTCCACCCGCGCGGAAGGATTTGCGCGCCGACGACCGCCCCGCCGTTGCGCAGGAACTCGCCGAGCCGCGACCAGTCGCGCGCGGTCGCATGGAGCATGCTGCCGCCGATCATCGTGCCGGCCGGGTCGAACTCGGGCTGGGCCGAGCGCATCCCCAGAGGCTCGAACAGCCGTGTCCGCAGATAGTCGGCCACTGCCTGACGGCGCAGCGCGGGATCGCGGCTTTCAGTCAGCGCACCCGCCGCAGCGTCGGCCAGGATCACGCTCGTCGCGCTCGAATATTCCCACTTCGCGCCGGGCTCTGCCTCGAGCGGCTGCGCCTCGGCATACGCCGCCATGTCGTCGCGCCCGTCGAGGAACAGCATCCGCACCGCATCCGCTGCATAGCGCGGATCGGCACCCTCGCGGTGACGCAGGCCCGAGCGCATCTGGAGCAACTGCCGCAAGGTGATCTCGCCGCGGGCATCCCCCGGGCGCTGCCAGGTGCGAATCGGGGCGGGCTCGTCGAGCCGCAGGCGGCCGTCGGCGACGAGCAGCCCGGTCAGCACTCCGGTCACGCATTTGGTCAGCGACCAGCCTATGAAACGCGTTTTGGCATTATAGGGCCGGGCGTAGCGCTGGACCACGATCTTGCCGCCCTGCATCACCAGCAGCGCGCGGGTCTCGCCGATCGTGGGATCGGTGAACAGCGCATCGGCGGCGCGGGCCAGCTTGGTGCGCGACACTCCCGGCTTTTCGATCACCGCGGCTAGCGCGGCTGCGCTTAGCGGGGGCTGGGCAGGTTCTCCCCTGCCGCACCCGATCAGCGCTGGCAGCGCCAGCAGCAGCAGGATAAGGGAGGCGCGGCGCGCCAGTCTTTTAAACCGGGACATGACGCACGATCCATGCGCAAGGCAAAGACCGATGGCAACCGCAAAGCCGCACCCCATTCCGCAAGGCCGTCGCAGGACACGAAAGCTGGTTGTCATCGTGGTGATTCTCGCCGGCTTGGTGCTCGCGGCATTCTGGCCGACGGTCCGCGGTTATGCCGGTGCCGGGGCCGCGGTCGGGGCCCGGGTAGGGTGCTCGTGCCGGTATCTCGGGGGGCGGGAGTTGAGCGACTGCCGCAAGGACTTTGAGCCGGGAATGGGGCTGGTCGTGCTGAGCGAAGACGCGGCGGCCAAGAGCGTGACGGCGCGCGTTCCGTTGCTGTCCCGCGAGACGGCGTTCTTTCGCGAGGGCGAAGGTTGCATGCTGGAGCGATGGCCGGACTGACGGGCCGGACTGACCGGGCGGACTGAGGGGGCGGGCCTAAGCCGGCTCGGTGCCCTCGATCCATCCGCCGCCCACCACCCGGTCGCCAGCGTAGAGCACTGCGGCCTGGCCCGGCGCGACGCCGTATTCGGGTTCGCGGAACCGAATGCCGCAGCGCGCGCCCTCCCCCAGAGAGCCTTCGAGCGTCACCGGGACGGGCTTGGCCAGCGAACGGACTTTGGCGGTGAGGGGGGCGTTTGGAAGCGGCCCCATGCGGCTGGTCTCGGTCAGGCGGGCAAAGCTCACGCCCAGCAGTCGGCGCGGCCCAACCATTACCTGGCGCACGGAGGCGTCGATTCCGGTGACATAGAGCGGCTCCGGCTGTCCGCCGATCTCCAGCCCGCGGCGTTGGCCGACGGTGTAGTGGATGATGCCGCGGTGGGTTCCGAGCACCGCCCCGCTTGTCGCATGGACGATCTCTCCCGGCGCGTCGGCTTCCGGCCGGACCGAGCGGACGATTTTGGCGTAGTCGCCGTCTGGCACGAAGCAGATGTCCTGGCTGTCGGGCTTGGCAGCGACCTTCAGGCCTGCAGCTTCGGCGATGCGGCGGACCTCGCTCTTGGGGAGGCCGCCCAGTGGGAAGCGCAAGAAGTCCAGCTGGGCTTCGGTCGTCGCGAAGAGGAAATAGCTCTGGTCACGGGCGGGATCGAGCGCGCGATAGAGCAGGGAGCCGGGGAGTTCCCAACCCGCCGGGCCCGGCTCGCGCCGCACGTAGTGCCCGGTCGCCAGGCAGTCGGCCCCCAGCTCGCGGGCCATTGCGAACAAGTCCGTGAACTTCGGGCCCATGTTGCAGCGGATGCAGGGGATCGGGGTGCGTCCGGCAAGGTATTCGTCGGCGAACCGCTCGACCACGTCCTCGCGGAACCGGCTTTCGTGGTCGAATACGTAGTGGGCGATCCCCAGGCGATCGGCGACAGCGCGCGCATCGCGGATGTCGTCGCCCGCGCAGCAGGCGCCCTTGCGGCCCGTCGCCGCGCCGTAATCGTAGAGCTGCAGGGTAATGCCGATAACCTCGGCCCCGCTGCCGGCGGCCAGCGCCGCCACGACCGAACTGTCCACTCCGCCTGACATCGCGACGACGATCCGCTTGCCGGCCAACCCTTGGCTGGCCGCGCCGAGCTGAAACAGCGCGGCGGGATCGAGAGTGTCGAGCGAGAGCGAAGCGGCGGACATGCCCGCCCCCATAGTGATCCGCGCGCCATGGTGCAAAGATTGCGGAGGGGTGGGGCGCGAACTCGTTAACCCTGGTCAACATCCAGTAAAGCCGGGCTTTACCTCATCTTGAGGATGCGGGGTCTACACCGGCCTCATGGAAATGGGATTCGATCACGACGCTTGGCCGCTGAGCCCGGCCCCCGGAGCAGATTCGGCCGATATCCAGGGCCGACTCGACTGGCATGGGCTGAGGGCCCGCTTCATGGCCGCGCGCGCCTGTCGCCAGGCGATGGACGCGGCCGGCTCCGACAAGCCTGCTGACGCAAGCTTCGACCGTTCCGCCGCGCGCGCTCTGGCGGGATTCGAAGATGGCTCACATGGCGTTAACCTAATAAATTCAGCGGATGGCAAAGCCCCGTTTGGCAGTGAGGATCATGTCGCCGGCGCATCCATGCACGGTGATCGAGGGTGAATATGATTGAGAATCAAAAGATCCGGCCGGCTATGGTCATTGGCCCGCTCGGTGAGCCTCTGACCGTCGATTCGTTGCCTTCGCCCGATACGACGCGGTGGGTTGTCCGCCGCAAGGCCGAGGTCGTGGCGGCCGTCAACGGCGGCCTCCTGACGATCGACGAAGTCTGCTCGCGTTACAACCTGACGCTCGAGGAGTTCGCCTCGTGGCAGCGAGCGGTCGACCGCTCGGGCATGCAGGGCCTGCGCGTCACGCGCATCCAGCACTACCGCGACCTCTACGAGCGCCAACTCAAGTACTGAGCGGTTCGCAAGCCCCGCTGGGCGCACGCGCCACGTTAAACATCGCTACAACCCGCCAATTGC
>JBDSOM010000145.1:0-9012 GCA_039914785.1 Novosphingobium sp. | reverse complement strand
GACTGTGTGGCGGAGCGGGAGGGATTCGAACCCTCGATACGCTTTTGACGTATACTCACTTTCCAGGCGAGCGCCTTCGACCACTCGGCCACCGCTCCGCATTGCCTGCAGGCGAGCGCCCTAGCGGGCTGGACCAGGTTCCGCAAGGCGTGTGGTCGCTGAAGGGGCGGACCATTCCTCGACATGGTCGCGGTGGCGCAGTCGGGCGATTATCGCGTCGGCGCTGCGCAGGACCAAGGTCGAGGCGAGGCCGCGCCAGTGGGGGGCATCGGCGGGCATCGGGGGGGACGATGCTGCGCGTGCTGGTGCGAAGAGGCGGGCAACTGCTTGTTCGATCACGGTGGGATCGCGGATCAGCGCAACGTGGTCGGCGCTTGTGCGGAAGCTGACGAAGTCGAAGTTGCTCGAGCCGACGACGAGCGTCTCGCCGTCGACCAGCGCGGCCTTCACGTGGGTCATGTCCGGCAGCAGTCGCACCGCGATCTCGCTCCGGGCGGTGCGGGCCAGGAGGTAGTCGCGGACGATCGGTTTATTGCTCGGCCGGGGGGTGAAGATCGTGGTGGCGACACCGCGGCTGGCGGCGGCGGCGAAGGCTTCGACGAACGGAAATGTCGGGTAGGCGCTGATCACTTCAATCGAGCGGCGGGCCTCGCCGAACAGCTGGAGCAGCGGCGCGAACTGCGTCGCGTTTTCGATGCCGTCGAGGCTGAGCAGTTCGAGCTCTGCGCTGAACTGGCGGTGCTGCGGGCGCGGGGTGCCGGCCCAGTCCGCCGCAAAGGTTTCCGCGAGCCAATCGGCCACCGCCGGATCCTCGATCCGCAGCATCATGTCGTGCCAGGCGAAGTTGTGGTCGGAAAAGTTAATCCCGCCAATCCACGCGGCGTTGTCGGCAACGATCAGCTTTTTGTGGTTGCGCAGCGGATAGCGCAGCCAGTTGCGGCCCATCGGGTTGGTGATCCGCACTCCGGCCCCGCTGCCGCGCAGCCGATCGAACATTGCCCACGTTGCCGCAGCTTCGGCGTGGATTGCCGGGTCGGCGGACGCCTTCAGAAATGTGTCGTTGATGACGCGGCGGGTGTAGTCGTCGACGAGTACGCGGCGGTCGTCGGCTCCGCTGCCGGCGATCGCCGCGGCCACGCCCAGACCGGCACGGTCACCCTCGAAAGTCATGGCCTGAACCAGCACCCGGCACCGGGCAGCGGCGATGTCTTCTGCCGCGCGCTGCCAGAACGCCGCCGACCCGATGTGCAGCTCGATCCCCGGCACGCCAATCCCCCTGTAGCGGGAGAGGCCCCGCTGCGCCGCGACTTGCCAGCCCGCGCGAGCGATGGCAATGAGCCGGAGCTGGCTGAGGAGGCGATGAGATGCACCGCGGACTCTTGCCCGCCCAACGCCTCGGCCGGCCCGTGCGCGTGCTGATGCTGCTGACCTCGCTCCACGGCGGCGGGGCCGAGCGAGTCGCGGTCCAGCTCCACAACCAGCTTGACCGCAAACGGTTCGATGTCCGCACCGGGTTGTTGCGTGCGGCGGGGCCCTACCTCGACCAGATCGAAGCCGATCGCCTGCTCGTCGCGCCCGACGGGGAAGAGCGGTTCAACTACGAAGGGACCAATCGCGCGCAGTATCGGCCCACCAAGCTGATCGGTGCGATCCAGCGGGCACCCCGAGCCTATCGGCGCATGATCACGGAATTTCGCCCTGACGTCGTGCTGAGCTTCCTTAAAGGTACGAACCTGCTGACCTGGCTGGCGCTCATGAATCTCGGACCCAATCGGCCGCGGTGGATCGCGCGCGAAGGGAACAACGTGCTGGCCGTGGTGCGCGAAGAGGCCCCCAATGCGCTGGTCGAGCGGGTCTCCCTAGCGTTGACCCGCCGCGCCTATCGCCGCGCAGATGCGGTCCTCACCAACTCGACCGACATGGCGGTGGGCCTTGCTGCCGATCTTCGGCTCGATCCGCGCAAGGTGCGGATGATCAACAATCCGATCGACCTTGCGGTAATCGAGGACGCGGCGCGGACGCCGGTGCCGGGCGCGCCGCAGCGGCCCTACATCCTCACTGCCGGACGGCTGGAGTTCCAGAAGGCGCACGAAGTCCTGCTGCAGGCCTTCGCCCGCAGCGGCATCTGGCGCAGCCATGCGCTGGTGATTTTGGGCAAGGGCAGCAAGCTCGCCCCGTTGCACCGCCTCGCCGCCCAGCTCGGGGTGGGCGAGCATGTACGCTTCATCGGCTTCGTCGCCAACCCGTATGCCTGGATGGCGCATGCGGACCTGTTCGTGTTGCCGTCGCGCTGGGAAGGCTTCCCGACCGTTGCGGCCGAGGCGATGGCGAGTGGCGTCCCGGTCCTGCTCAGCGATTGCGATTTCGGACCGCGCGATATCATCGTGCCTGGGGAAAGCGGCGAACTCGTCGCTCCCCAGGATCCCGACGGGCTGGCACTCGCGATTTCCGAACTGATCGGCGACCCCCAACGGCGCGCGCGCCTGGCTCAAGGAGGACTGCAGCGAGTCAAGCGCTTCGCCATCAGCGACATGATCGAGCAATATGCCGGCTTGATCGAGGAACTCGCGCCGAGGCCGGCCATGCATCCTCCGGGAGGTTAACCTATCGGCCCGGCGCGGTCCCGCAGCGGGACGCGGGCGCCGCGGCACTGGAACCGCGCGCCAGTTTGCGCGAAGGTGTCTGCCACACACGCAAAACAGGGCGGATGCGATGAAGACCAGCATAATAGCCGGATTTGCGGTGGCCCTGATCGGCGTGGCCGCAGTTGGCGGAGTTCTTGCGTTAAACGGGGGACACGACCGAACGCCTGCTCAGGTTAGCGCCGTTCCGCCGCAGGTGGCGACGAAGGCTGCCATGCCCGCCAAGCCGCCGGTCGACGAACGCTTCGTGATCAAGCGCATTCTGCCGATCACCGGCCCGATCCGCTACGGCGACTTTCATTGGGATGACGCTGGCGTCTCGCCTGGACCGCTGGTCATTACCGTCGATCTCGACGCGCGGGTCCTCTCGGTGTTCCGCGGCGGGTACGAGATCGGCGCGACGGCGGTGCTGCTCGGGACCCAAGACAAGCCGACGCCGACGGGGATGTTTCCGATCACCCAGAAGAAAGTCGATCACGTCTCTAATCTTTACGACGCGCCGATGCCGTACATGCAGCGGCTTACCAACGACGGGATCACGATCCACGCGACCAATGTGCAGAACGGTTATGCCAGCCATGGCTGCATCGGGGTCCCGCTGGCGTTCGCCAAGAAGCTGTTTGGGGTCACGGCGCTCGGCGACAAGGTCTACATCACCCGTGGCAAGCAGGTCGGCCTGGGCGACCAGATTGCGTCCTGACGCCGTTTTCTAGCGCGCCCGTTTAGGCGCACGGGTGAAGCTCCAGCCGCCCGGTAGTGGCCGCGCCACGAGGTTTCCGATCGAAGCCGGCTGACGCGCCATGAGGCTGTCGAACAAGCGGGCCACCGCTCCCCCGCGCGGCTTCTCGCCGTCCAATTCAGCGACAATCCTCGCCAGAACGCGCAGCGCGATCGCCCTGGGCGCGGCGGGGCGATAGGTTAAGCCGAGCCCTGACTGCTCGACCTGCTCGGACCATTCGCGCCCGGCCGCCCACTCGATCGCGGCGTCGGCTTCGGCGAGGTGCCCGGCGCTCTGGGCCAAGGCGGCCACGTCCAGCCACTGGGTGGCCGTCAGCGCCCGACGAATACGGACCCGGTCGAACCGCTCGTCGGCATTGCTCGGATCGGCGACTGCGACCACCCCGCCGGTCGTGACGACTTCGGTCAGTTCGGCGCGGCGCCAGGCCAGCAGTGGGCGCAGCAGGGGCAGACGGGTTCCGGGAACCAGACCGCGCGCGCGGACCCCGGCGAGCCCGGCGACCCCGCTGCCGCGGTTCAGCCGCATCACGAGCGTCTCGGCCTGGTCGTCGGCGTGGTGCGCGGTAGCCAGCGCAGCCAGGCCGCGCTCGGTCATCCAGGCACCGAGCGCCCCGTACCGAGCTGCGCGCGCCTCGCCCTGGAGGTTGCCTGCCGCGACTGTGACGGGCAGGACGGCGTGCGGCACGCCGAGCCGCTCACAGACGCCGGCGACCATTGCCGCCTCGCCGGCGCTGCCGACGCGCAAGTTGTGATCGACCGTCGCCGCTGCTATCCGACCGGGAAGGGCGGTGCGGGCCAGCAGCAGCAGCGCAAGACTGTCCGGCCCGCCCGAAACCGCCAGCGCCAGCCGATCCTCGCTGTTCAGGGATCGGCCCCACAGCCTTCCCAGATCGGCAAGGAACCGGGCTGTCAGCTCCTGGCTGGGCGAATGCTGGCTATCAATTGCACTTCACCGATCCGCGCGTGGCTTCGAATTGCGACTTGAGCCGCCCTGCAGATTCTTGCGGGTAAGTGTCGGTGAACTCGGCCAAGGCGATGCAGGCGCGGCTCGAATCCTTGAGCTGGCTCATCGACTGGGCCAGTAGCAGCAGGCTGTCGGGCGCGCGGTCGCCCCGCTTGTTGGCCTGGTAGTTCTGCAGGAACCACGCCGCCGCCTCGCGCGGCTTGTCCTCGTCGAGCAGCGCGCGGCCCATCAGGTTCCGCGCGTAGCTGACCCGCGAATGGCGCGGGTACTTGTCGATAAACAGTTTTAGCTGCTGCTGCGCCTCGGGATAGAACTTCGCTTCCCACAGGCGGAAGCCATACGTGTATTCGTCCTCGGCAGCGTCGTCGGTCTGCGGTTTGACGATCGCGCGCACCCCTGCGACGCGCTGGGCCGAAGGGGCGGCCGCTTTGGCGGTCGCTGCTGCTTGCCGCGCTGTCGCGCGCGCAGCCGTTGCCGACGCGGAGACCGCAGTCGCGGCGGCTGAGCCTGTCGCCGGGGTGGTCACGGAGCGTGGGGCGGTGCCGTTCATCGCCGCCAGGTTGGACGACGCGGCGCTCGTGTTCGCCGCGCTTGGAGCGGCCGCCGTGTCCTGGGCCGATGCGGCTGGCGCAACAGGCGCTGCCTTGGCCTCGTTCGCGGTGACCCGTTCTTCGAGCAGGCGGAGCTTGTTGCCGCTTTCCTCGTTCTGGGCGGTCAGCCGCGCGACCTGGCTTTCGATCGCCTCCATGCGCGCCAGAAGGTCGGTGACCGGCGTCATGGCAGGGGTGCCGGCGGCACGCGTGGTAATGTCAGCCGGGCCCGCCTGCGGGGCGACCGTGCGATCGACGCCGGCCTGCCGCTTGAGATCGCGCACTTCCGCCTCGAGCCGGCGCAGGCGCGTGTCGGAGGCCGCGTCCTGAGCAAATGCTGGAACCGCGGTCCCAGCGAGTGCCAATATCACCGCAATCAGCGGCAGCGCTCGGCCGCTAGCGAATTTCGTCATTGCCTGTCCATCCCGTCCAAAAAATCCAAGCCCTACATTAGCCGATCGCTGCCCTTAGCACTCGATTAACCATCCCGAGCGGTGATTGCCGTAGGCCTTTGAGGATGTCGAGGCCGGTTATTGCGAAACGGTGGAAGGCTCTGGCGCGGACGCGGCTGTTGCTGCGGCCGCAGTCGGGGGGGTGGGGGGCGACGCGGGCTGAACGGTCGGCGGAACTGGCCGCCGTGAGGTCGTCGCTGCAATAGCCGAGCCATTGGCTGCCGGCGTAGCTGCCACCGCTGCGCGCGCGAGCAAGGCGGCGGCGGTAATCGGCACATCCTTGAGTGTCGTCTGCTTCTCGGAAAGCTTGGGAACCGGCTTCCCGTCGACGGTGATCGCCAACGCCTGAGGACGCGCGGTCCAGATCATCGGGCCGTTTGCGGTTCCGGGCACGGCATAGCTTTCGCCTTGCGCCAGTTCCTTTTGCAACAATTGACCGCCAGCGTCGTAGAACTTCACCCAGACTCCCTGCTCGAGCGCAGTAAACACGACCTGGCCCGAGGCTGCGGGGGCGGCCGTTGCTGCAGCCGGAGGCGCCGCAGCAGGCGCATCGGCGACGATCGGCGGAAGCTCTGCGGCCGGCGAATAGTAGCTGCGCCAGAACATGAATCCGGCGACGATCACTGCGAGCGCCAGAACCGCGGTGATCCACGCGAATGCCGAACTGGGGATTCGCGCCGGATCCCCTGGCTCGAACGTTGCTGCGCGCGGCGAGGGCTCGGCAGTGGAGCCATCGAGCTGAGCGCGGACCATGCCGGCGATCGTCGCCTCGTCCAGGCCGAGCGCGCGGGCGTATGTGCGCGAAAAACCAACTGCATAAGCACGAGCGGGCAGTGCGCCGAAGTTGTCCTGTTCAATCGCCAGCAAATGACGTTCGGGGATCTTGGTCAGCGACGCCACGTCGGCGCGGGCAAATCCGGCCGCCTCGCGCGCACGGCACAGGACTTTCCCAGCTGTATCCAGCCGGGGCTCGCTGTCCAGTACGTGTGACTCTGCCATCCCGATCCTTGCGGCTTTTTCGATTTCGACAATCCCGTTCCGAGGCATGACGCGGACTAACACGAAGTCAACGCGATTAAGCTCAGCACCGATCCTCGCGCGGCAAAACGCGCCGCACATGCGGTGAATCCTGATGCGCTGGCGTGTGGCCGAGACTGGCAGGCTTTCGCCGGTCAGCCGCGGCACGGGCTAGTCGATCGCGATGCCTTGCGCTGATGCCCAAGACAGCAGCTCCGCTCGCATATCAGCCGGAGGGTTGGCGAGCCAGCCGGCCATTGCGCTGCTGATCGCGGGCAGATCGACCTGGCGCACCATTTCCTTGATCGGGCCGACCGCGGCCGGGGTGATCGAGAGCCGGCGAATCCCAACACCCAGCAGCGCGAGCGCCTCTAGCTGGCGCCCGCCCATTTCGCCGCAGACCGTAAGGTCAATGCCATGCGGATCGGTCTGGACCACGACCCGGCGGATGAACCGCAGGATCGCCGGGCTGAGCCAGTCGTAGCGCTCGGCAAGCTTGGGATTCGAGCGATCGGCAGCGAACAGGAACTGCGTGAGGTCGTTCGTCCCGATCGACAGGAACGACAGCTTGGGTGCGATGATGTCGAGCACTTCGGCGAGGGCCGGCACTTCGAGCATCGCGCCGAACCGGATCGCCTCGGGCAGCACCTTCTTCTGGCTGCGGAGGAACTGTAACTGCTTGTCGAACACGGCCTTCGCGGCGTCGAATTCCCACGGCTCCGACACCATCGGGAACATCACGTTGAGCGTCCGCCCGGCCGACGCCTCGAGCAGGGAGCGCGCCTGGGCCTTCAGCAGCCCATCGCGTTCGAGCGCGACACGCAAGGCGCGCCAGCCCATTGCCGGGTTTTCCTCGCCCTCGCCATCGTCGTGGCGCAAGTAGGGCAGGACCTTGTCCCCGCCGATATCGACGGTGCGGAAGATCACCGGTTTGTCGCCGGCGGAATCGAGCACGTCACGATACAGCCGGGTCTGGCGTTCGCGCTGGGGCAAAGTGGCGGAGACCAGGAACTGGAATTCGGTGCGGAATAGCCCCACGCCGTCCGCGCCGGTCAGCGCGAGGTTGGGCATGTCGTCGCGCAAGCCGGCGTTGATCATCACCTTGATCCGGGTGCCATCCTTGGTGAACGGCTCGACGTCGCGCAGCGCGGCATAGCCGGCCTGACGCTCGCGGCTTTTGGCGAAGCGCGCCTCGAATGCTTCGATCATCCCCGGAGCCGGGCGGACCGTGGCGGTTCCCTGGTCGGCATCGAGCAAGAGCTGGTCGCCTTCGCGAACGAGGCCGCGCAGGCCCCGCACGCGGCCGAGCACGGGCACGCCCATCGCGCGGGCGACGATCACGACGTGTGCGGTCAGCGAGCCTTCCTCGAGGATCACACCCTTGAGCCGACGCCGATCGTATTCGAGGAGCTCGGCCGGCCCCAAGTTTCGCGCGATCAGGATCGCGTCGTGGCGCAGGCCCATGCTCGCCGCGGTGCCGAGCTGGCCGGAGACCATCCGCAGCAGGCGGTTAGCGAGGTCCTCCAGGTCGTGCATGCGATCGGCGAGCAGGGGGTCGTCGATCTGACGCATCCGCATGCGGGTGCGCTGCTGGACGCGCTCGATCGCGGCTTCGGCGGTCAGGCCGGAATCGATCGCCTCGTTGATCCGGCGGGCCCAGCCTTCATCGTAGGCGAACATCTTGTAGGTCTCGAGCACTTCCTCGTGCTCGCCGCCGAGACCGAACTCGGCTTGCCCCGCCATCCGCTCGATCTGCTCGCGCATCTTGTCGAACGCCAGGATCACGCGCTGGCGTTCGGCCTCGGTATCGTCGGCGACGACATGCTCGATCGTGATGCGCGGCTGGTGGTAGACCGCGACCCCGTTGGCCAGGCCTTTGACCAGAGTCAGTCCATGGAGCTGGTTCGGACCAGTCTGCGCGGCCGAAAGCCCATATCCGGCATCGTCGTCGACAAGCCCGGCATTGGCGATCAGTTCGGACAGGACCATCGCGACGGTCTGCAGCGCTTCGATCTCGATCTCTTCGTAGCGGCGCGGCTCGACATGCTGGACGCAGAGCACCCCGACCGCGCGTTCCCGCCGGACTATGGGCACGCCGACGAACGAGTGGAACTTGTCCTCACCCGTTTCGGGTCGATAGGAAAAGTCCGGGTGGGCCGTCGCCTCGGCGAGGTTGAGCGCATCGGTGCTCGCGGCGATCGTGCCGACCAAGCCTTCGCCGATCGCCATGCGGGTGATGTGCACGGCGCTTTGTTCGAGGCCGCGGGTGGCGAATAGCTCAAGCATGCCCTCTCGCAGCAAGTAGACCGAACAGACCTCGCTATTGAGGCTGCTGCCGATCACGTCGACCACGGTGTTGAGCTTGGCTTGCGCATTGCTGCGCGAGGCCATCACGTCGTGCAGGCGGGTCAAGATCGTACGGGCAGCGGCGACGGCGGACATCATATGCGACGCCTAACCGAAAGCGTGGGGTTTGGAAACGCGCTGACCCATTACGGCGACGATTTATAGGCGCCGCTTTCGCTTAGGCCATCTGTCGCTCGACCGCTTGGGTCAGCGCGATTTCCGCTTCGCGCACCGTTGGTGCGCGCGCCAGGTCCCGCAGACCT
>JBDSOM010000061.1:0-6394 GCA_039914785.1 Novosphingobium sp. | reverse complement strand
TGAGCGTGTCGATCCCTATGCCGATCGCGTCGGAAAGGTCGGCGAATTCCGCGTCACTGTGCGGCAGGAACTCGTGCAACGGCGGGTCGAGCAGGCGGATCGTCACCGGCAGGCCGGCCATAACCTCGAAGATCGCGTGAAAGTCGCGGCGCTGCTCGGGCAACAGCTTGGCCAGCGCCGCGCGCCGGCCGGCTTCATCCTCGGCAAGGATCATCTGGCGCACCGCCGAGATCCGACTGGCGTCAAAGAACATGTGCTCGGTCCGGCACAAGCCGACGCCCTCCGCGCCGAACTGGAGCGCCATGCGGCAATCGGCGGGAGTTTCGGCGTTGGTGCGCACTTTCATCCGGCGATGTTCGTCGGCCCAGACCATCAGCGTGCCAAAATCGCCGACCAGCTCTGGTTCGATTGTGGCGACTTCACCCGCCATGATCTCGCCGCTGGCGCCGTCGAGGGTGATGATGTCCCCTTCCTTGAGTTCGCGCGCACCGAGCCGCAGCGTGCGGCTGGCCATGTCGATCGACAGGCCCGAGGCACCGGACACGCAAGGCCGGCCCATTCCGCGGGCGACGACGGCAGCGTGTGACGTCATGCCGCCACGCGCGGTGAGGATGCCTTTCGCCGCGTGCATCCCGTGGATATCCTCGGGGCTGGTCTCTACGCGAACGAGAATCACCGCTTCGCCGCGCTCGGCGAGCTTTTCGGCGGTGTCGGCGTCGAGCACGATCGCGCCCGAGGCCGCGCCGGGCGAAGCGGGCAGGCCCTTGCCCAACACGTCACGCGGCGCGGTTGGATCGAGGGTGGGATGCAGCAACTGGTCGAGCGCCATCGGATCGATCCGGCGGATCGCGGTCGGTTTGTCGATCAGGCCTTCGGCGACCATGTCGACCGCCATGCGCAACGCGGCCTTGGCGGTACGCTTGCCGCTACGGGTCTGGAGCATCCACAGCTTGTCGCGCTCCACGGTGAACTCGATGTCCTGCATGTCCGTGTAGTGCAGTTCGAGCAGATCGAAGACGCGGGCCAGTTCGCCGTAAGCTGCGGGCATCGCTGCTTCCATCGACAGCGGCTTGGCGCCCGCGCGGATGCGGGCGGCTTCGGTCAGATACTGGGGAGTGCGGATGCCGGCGACAACGTCCTCGCCTTGCGCGTTGACCAGCCATTCGCCGTAATATGCGCGCTCGCCGGTCGCGGGGTCGCGAGTGAAGGCGACGCCGGTTGCCGACGTATCGCCCATGTTGCCGAAGACCATCGCCTGGACGTTGACCGCGGTGCCCCAGTTGCCGGAGATGTCGTTCAACCGGCGGTAGACTTTCGCGCGGTCGGCGTCCCAGCTGTCGAAAACGGCGCGGATCGCGCCCCATAGTTGATGAAACACATCCTGGGGGAAAGGTTCGCCAAGTTCGCGGACGACGATGGCCTTGTACTCGGTGACGAGCGCCTGCCAGTCCTGCGCGGTCATCTCAACGTCGGTGTAGAAACCGTTGTCTTCCTTGGCGATTTCGAGTGCGTCCTCGAACAGGTGGTGGTCCACGCCCAGCACCACGTCGGAGTACATCTGGATGAACCGGCGATAGCTATCCCACGCGAAGCGCGCATCGCCGGATGTCTGGGCCAAGCCCTCGACGGTCGCGTCGTTGAGCCCGAGGTTGAGGACCGTATCCATCATTCCCGGCATCGAGACCCGCGCACCGGAGCGTACCGAGACCAGCAGCGGGTCCGCCGCATCGCCGAAGGTCTTGCCGACGGCCCGTTCGATATGCGCCAGGGCATCGGTGACGTCACCCCGCAGCGCGGGCGAAAAGTCCGCGCCACCGGCGAGGTAGCGCACGCATTCCTCGGTGGTGATCGTGAAGCCCGGCGGGACCGGCAGGCCGATTCCGGCCATCTCGGCAAGGTTCGCGCCCTTGCCGCCGACGATCGTCTTGTCACGGGCACGGGGATCTTCGTGCCGCACGCCCGCGCCGAAAGTGTAGACCTGAATCACTCGACTTAACTCCTTAGCGCAAAGGCCGCTCGGTATGCCGATCCGTATGCTGGCGAAGTTGACGAAGTTCACGAAGTTGAACGTGTTCTAGCGAAAAACCCCCGGCAGCGTGATTTATCCCTCAATTCTTGAGAAATCAGCCACTTGCATAACAGACTTGCGGAACTGGGCGAGTAAGCCAAGGCGCGCGGCCCGCTTGTCTTTGTCGGCGTCGTTCACCGTCACGGTATCGAAGAATGCATCGATCGGCGCGCGCAGCGAAGCGAGGGCCGCCATCGCGCCTGCGAAGTTTTCCGACTCGACGGCAGCGGCGGCTCCGGGACCAGCGGAATCGAGCGCTTCCATCAACGCCTGTTCCGCAGGTTCGGGGGTGTACGACAGCGCCTTCTCGTGTCGCTCGGCCATTTTCGCGGCGATCACCGGGGCCAGATCAGGATCGTCGACCCCCGAAAGCGGATCTTCCTCGCCGGTAACGGAGATTTCGCCTTCGATGCCGTGCCAATCCTCCTTCTTGAGGATGTTCGCGGCGCGCTTGTAGCCGGCCAGCAGGTTCGCGCCGTCCTCGGTCCCGACGAACGCCTGGAGCGCATGGACCCGGGCCAGCAGGCGGACCAGATCGTCCTCGTCGCCAAGCCCGAAGACCGCATCGATCAGGTCGTGGCGAACGCCGGCTTCCTTTTGCTGGACCTTGAGCCGGTCGGCCAGGAACCCGAGCAACTCGTTCGGCACTTCGCTGCCAATGTCACCCTTGCGGGCGATCGATTCCGCCAGTTGCGGATCGTTCAGGTACTCGCGGAAATGCTTGCGCGCGATTTCGAGGTCGCCCGAGTGGCGCACCAGCGTTTCCCAGGTCTGCAGCGCGCCTTCGTTGGCGTCGCGGTAGCCCATCCAGAACGAAATCTCGTAAGCCGAGCGGGCAATCGCCTTGATCAGCGAGAACCGCAGGTCGTTCTGCACGATGAGCGAGAGGATGCCGAGCGCGGCCCGGCGCAGCGCGAACGGGTCCTTCGATCCGGTCGGCTTTTCATCGATGGCAAAGAAGCTGACCAGCGTATCGAGCTTGTCGGCCAGACTGACGGCCACGGTGATCGGCGCGGTGGGCACGTCGTCGCCCTGCCCGACCGGCTTGTAGTGATCGCGGATCGCATCGGCCACGACGCCGGGCAGGCCTTCGGCGCGGGCGTAATATCCGCCCATCAGGCCCTGAAGCTCGGGAAATTCACCGACCATCTCGGTAACGAGGTCGGCCTTGGCGAGACGGGCGGCCTGTTCGGTCCAATCGGCCAGTTGAGCCGGGTCGGCGTCGGGACCTTTGACGATCCCCTCCTCGACCAGCCAGCGCGCCAGTTTGGCGACGCGCTCGACCTTGTCGGCAACGGTGCCCAGCTTCTCGTGGAACGTGATCCGCTCGAGCTTCCCGGCCTGGTCCACCAGCGCCGTCTTGCGGTCCTGCTGCCAAAAGAACCGCGCATCCGACAGGCGCGCGGCAAGCACCTTGCGGTTGCCCGCGACGATGCCCACGCCGCCGTCGATCGCCTCGATATTGGCGGTGCAGACGAACGCATTGGCCAGCTTGCCCGCATCTTCGCAGACGAAGTACTTCTGGTTGGTCCGCGCCGTGAGCTGGATTACCTCGGGAGGAACCTCGAGGAATTCCTCGTCGAAGCGGCCGAGCAACGGCACCGGCCACTCGGTCAGCCCGGCGTTCTCGATCACCAGGCCTTCGTCTTCGATCAGGGTCAAGCCGGCAGCGCTGGCCGCGGCCGAAGCCTTGGCGCGGATCAGGTCCTGGCGCTCGGCGTGATCGACGATCACGTGGCAGGCGCGCAGCTTTTCCTGATAGTCCGACGCCCCGCCGATGGTGATCTCGCCGGGGTGGTGGAACCGGTGGCCGAGCGTCGCGTACCCCGACACAATGTCGCCGATCCGGCACGGCACCAAGTCATCGCCCAGGATCGCAACGATCCCGGACAACGGACGCACCCAGCGCAAACTTTCGGTCGAGAGCGAGGCGGTGCCCCAGCGCTGCGACTTCGGCCAGGGGAACGCGCGGATGATCGCGGGAATCGTCTCGGCCAACACTTCGCGGGTCGCGCGGCCGGGCTTTTCGCTGATCGCGAAGTAGATCCCGTCACGCACAGTAAGCTGATCCTGGGTCAGACCGGTCTTGCGCAGAAAGCCTTCGAGCGCCTGCGGCGGGGCGGCAGTCTTGGGCCCCTTGATCTCTTCGCTGACCGCTTCGGTGGCGTCCGGCAGATCGCGCGCGATCAGCACCAGGCGGCGCGGGGTGGACCAGACGGTAATCGCCCCGAGCGCCACGCCGGCGGCGCTCATCTGCTCACGAAACAGCTTTTCCAGGCTGGCGCGAGCACCCGCCTGCATCCGCGCGGGAATTTCTTCGGAGCGCAGTTCGAGGAGGAAATCGCTCATCGCAATACCTCCCCGGCACGGATAGGATTTTGGTGGCCCATCATACTGTCCACCCTGGATACTTGGCTTCCCAGGCAGCCTGGTTCTTCTCGATCCAGGCCTGGCAGCTGCCCTTGGCGAGGTCGCGGACCCGGCCCATGTAGCTGGCGCGTTCCTGCACGGAAATCACGCCGCGCGCCTGGAGCAGGTTGAACAGGTGGCTGGCCTCGATCGCCTGGTCGTAGGCGGCGAGTGGAATATTGGCCTCGATGCAGCGCTTGCACTCTGCCTCGGCATGCTGGAAGCCCTTGAAC
This sequence comes from Novosphingobium sp., assembly GCA_039914785.1. Taxonomy (GTDB): domain Bacteria; phylum Pseudomonadota; class Alphaproteobacteria; order Sphingomonadales; family Sphingomonadaceae; genus Novosphingobium. The sequence goes on along the minus strand of JBDSOM010000061.1, from coordinate 1,684 downwards.
AGCTGTTCGGTGTCGGCGATCTCGAAGTTGTATTTCGACAGCTCCTGCTCGTTCTTCAGGAACACGTCGCCGTAGCTCACGCCCGCATCGTTGAACCGCAGGTCATAGACGTTGTCGACGCCCTGGATGTACATCGCGAGGCGTTCGAGCCCGTACGTCAGTTCACCCGCGACCGGCTTGCAGTCGAACCCGCCGACTTGCTGGAAATAGGTGAACTGGGTGACTTCCATCCCGTCGCACCAGACTTCCCAGCCCAGCCCCCAGGCGCCCAGCGTGGGGCTTTCCCAGTCGTCTTCGACGAAGCGGATGTCGTGGGCCAGCGGATCGACGCCGATCTCGGCGAGGCTCTGCAGATAGAGCTCCTGCAGGTTCTCCGGGTTCGGCTTGAGGATCACCTGGTACTGGTAATAGTGCTGCAGCCGGTTGGGGTTCTCGCCATAGCGGCCGTCGGTCGGCCGGCGGGAGGGCTGGACGTAGGCGGCCTTCCACGGCTCGGGCCCAAGCGCGCGCAAGGTCGTCGCCGGGTGAAACGTCCCGGCCCCCATGCGCATGTCATAAGGCTGGAGGATGAGGCAGCCTTGCGCGCTCCAGAACGCGTGGAGGCGCAGGATCATCTCCTGGAACGACAGCGGTGAGGCACTCGCAGACATGGCTCGGGCCTTTGGCGCAGGGGCTGGATTGAATCAACCTTCGTTCATCGACTGATTATGCAAAGCCGTTATAGCGCGGGCATGACCAAGCTTTTCCGCCTGTTGGCGATCTGGACCGCCCTGCTGTTCGCCAGCCTTTCCGTCACCGCTCCGGCGCGTGAGGCCGCACAGCCCGCAGTCCGGACCGCGCTGGCCCGCCCCGCCCCGGTCCGGGCCACACTGGTCCGCCCCGCGCTGTGGAAAATCTCCGATCACGATACGACGATCTATCTGTTCGGCACGATCCATGCCCTGCCCAAGGGGGTGAACTGGTTCGGCGGGCCCGTGGCGAGCGCGTTCAACACCTCGGACGAACTGGTGACCGAAATCGCGGGCAGCGATGCCACCGACGTCCAGGCGCTGACCTCCCGGATCGCGCTGCTGCCGCCAGGTGAAACATTGCGCGCCACGATGTCGGCCAGCGATCGCGAGGCGTTCGAGGGGGCGTTGGCGTTCAATGGCTTGGCCGCGGATGCCTACGACCGGTTCGAGCCGTGGTTTGCCGCAGTGGCGCTGTCCAACCTGCCGCTGATGAAGGCGGGCTACGATCCGAGCACCGGGGTGGAGGCAACGCTCGACGCCCGCGCAAAGGCCTTGAAACGGCCCCACATCGGGCTTGAAACGCCGGAATATCAACTCGGGCTGTTCGATGCACTGCCGGCCGAAACCCAGAAGGCCTACCTCAACGAGATCGTCGAGCACACGCCGACGATCGCCAAGGAGCTCATCGCCATCGTCGACGAGTGGAAGCGCGGCAATGCCGAGAAGCTCGCCGAACTGATGAACGCCGACGAGGACGATCCGTACCTCGTCGCGGTCCTCCTGACCAATCGCAACCACGCCTGGGCGCAGTGGATCAAGGACCGGATGGACCGTCCGGGCAAAGTCTTCGTCGCGGTCGGCGCGGGGCACATCGCCGGGCGGGGCAGCCTGCTCGACCAGCTTCACGCGCTGGGCTTCACCGCGACTCGCCTGCAATAACCGTGCGGATCGGT
>JBDSOM010000023.1:0-10488 GCA_039914785.1 Novosphingobium sp. | reverse complement strand
AACTTAAGCGCTCAGTAGACGACGACGGAGCGGATGCTGTCCCCTGAGTGCATCAGGTCAAACGCCCGGTTGATGTCCTCCAGTTTGAGGACGTGGGTGATCATCGGGTCGATCTCGATTTTCCCGTTCATGTACCAGTCGACGATCTTCGGCACGTCGGTGCGGCCCTTGGCGCCCCCGAAGGCCGTGCCGCGCCAGTTGCGACCGGTCACCAGTTGGAAGGGCCGCGTCGCGATCTCCTTGCCCGCTTCGGCCACGCCGATGATGATGCTGGTGCCCCAGCCGCGATGGCAGGCCTCCAAAGCCGTACGCATCACTTCGGTGTTGCCGGTGCAATCGAACGAGTAGTCCGCTCCGCCATCGAGCATGTTCACCAGCGTCTCGACCACGTTGCCGACGTCCCGGGGGTTCACGAAGTCGGTCATGCCAAAGCGGCGGCCCCATTCCTCCTTGGCCGGGTTGAGGTCGACCCCGACGATCCGGTCAGCACCGGCCAGCCGGGCCCCCTGGATCACATTGAGCCCGATCCCGCCGAGCCCGAACACCACGACATTGTCGCCGGGTTGGACTTTGGCGGTGTTGATCACCGCGCCGACCCCGGTGGTTACGCCGCAGCCGATGTAGCAGCTCTTGTCGAACGGCGCGTCCTTGCGGATCTTGGCGACGGCGATCTCGGGCAGGACGGTGAAGTTGGAGAACGTCGAGCAACCCATGTAGTGAAAGATCGGCTGGCCTTTGTAGGAAAACCGGCTGGTCCCGTCGGGCATCAAGCCCTGGCCCTGGGTCGCCCGGATCGCGGTGCACAAGTTGGTTTTCCCCGAGAGGCAGGCTTTGCACTGGCGGCATTCAGGGGTGTAAAGCGGGATGACGTGGTCGCCCGGCGTCACCGAAGTCACTCCCGGCCCGACCTCCCGCACGATCCCGGCCCCTTCGTGGCCCAGGATGCTCGGAAAGATGCCTTCGGAGTCCAGCCCGTCGAGCGTGTAGGCGTCGGTATGGCAGATGCCCGTCGCCATGATCTCGACCAGGACTTCGCCCGCCTTGGGACCGTCAAGATCGACTTCGACGATCTCCAGCGGCTGCTTGGGGGCGAACGCGACGGCGGCGCGGGTCTTCATCGTATCGATTTCCTTTTCGCTTCATTCCTCCCCACGTCGGGAGGGACCCTGTCGGCACTGTTATGGTATGCCGCTGTCCTCAAAGCGAGAGGTCGCTTCGGCTCACATACAGCGTCACGATCAGTCCGCCTTCCGACCAGTCGTACTCGATCGACCCGCCGAGCTGGCCAGTGACGCTGCGCTGGACGAGTTTGCTGCCGAACCCATGCGGATTCTGCGGCGGCTCGACCAAGGGGCCACCTCGCTCAGCCCACGTGATGCACAAGTCGGTCGCGTCCGGGTCCGTCGAACTGGACACGTCCAGCGTTCCGTTGGGCGTTGAGAGGGCCCCGTACTTCATCGAATTGGTTGCCAGTTCGTGAATGACCAGCGCCAGGCTGGTGGCAGCATTCTCTCCCACGCCAAGCCGTTCGACCGCGACTTTGATGCGCCCGCTGAATGGGGCCATGTTGTCGTATGGCGCTAGCAAGACGGAAATGAGGTCACCGAGCAGCGCCGCCTCGCCTTGCCCATTGGGCAGCGGCCTGACCAGGTCGTGGGCCCGGCCTAGCGCGCCGAGGCGGTCGATAAGCTGCCCGGTCATGTCCTCCACGGTGATGGTGGAGCGCGAGGTGATCGAGGTCAGCGCCGTGGCGATGGCGAGCAGGTTCTTCACCCGGTGGCTCATTTCCCCGGCCAGGAGTTCGTGACCTTCCTCGGCCTGCTTGCGCCCGGTTACGTCCAGGAACACGCCGAACATGGTGCTGCCGATGATCCCGGCGTCATCACCTTGCCCGCGCGAGGCGATCCAGCGGATTTCATCGCCGATCATGATCCGGAAGTCCGTCTCGTACGATCCCTGAATTGCGCGGGTCGCCGCGAACGCCGCGCGGACCCGGTCACGATCCTCCGGGTGGATGTGCGACGAAAGCTCCTCGAACGACACCGCATCGCGCCACGGCAATCCCCATAGCTCGAACCCGCGTTCGTCCATGGTCAACAGATCGGTGTCCACGTCCCACGCCCACAGCGCGACACCAGCGGCGGTCACCGCCAACCGCAGATGCTCGGGCCGCCAGATGTGCGGCTCCATGGTGTCGGGTGTCACGCCATCATCCAGATTTCATTGAAATAAGGTGGCGGAGTACGGGCTGCCAACGTCGGGGGCAATGGCCATCGCGATTCAGTGGTAACACGGTGACATCGTCGCCGGTCAGGGATCGTCAGGCGCTCACCGGCGCGCCATTTCGAAGCTTTTGGCCATATGTTCGCCAAAGCCGTTCTGCGCGGGGTGGAACGTCCAGCATTCGCGGTCGTCCCGGATGGCGTCGATCTGCTCTGCGATCGTATCGATCGTCCATTCCGGGCGGAACACGCCGGCGGTCTCGGTGATGAAGGCGCGGGCCACCCGCCCGGCCATCGAGACGTACATCTCGCCCGTCACCGAGCAGCTTTCGTGCGCCAGCCATCCGACCACCGGAGCGACCAGATCAGGCCCCATCGGCGGATAGATCGACGTATCCATGCCTTCCGCCATCCGCGTCACCGCGCCAGGCAGGATGATGTTGGACTTCACCCCGAAATCCTTGCCCTCGATCGCCACGATGTTGTTGAGGCCGATCATGCCGGACTTCGCCATCGCGTAGTTCACGACTTCGGGCATCGAATAGAGCCCGCCGATCGAGCCGGTGAGCACGACGCGGCCGTATCCGGCCCCGACCATGCGCTCGAAAGCCGGCCGTACGACGTGAAAGGCGCCCAGCAGATGAACGTCGAGCACCGCGCGGAAGTCTGCGTAGCTGGTCTCGGCGAGCGCCGCGAAGCGGTTGTTGCCGGCGTTGTGGATCAGGACATCAATCTTGCCGAAGTTGTCGAGCGCGGCCTCGACGATCGCCTGGCCACCCTCGGGCGTCGCAACGCTATCGGTGTTGGCGACGGCCTCGGCACCCATCGCACGTAAGGCCTGGGCGGTTTCTTCCGCTGGCCCCGTGTCGCTGCCGGAGCCCGACAGCGCGCTGCCATTGTCGTTGATCAACACTTTCGCGCCGAGCGAGGCGACGAGTTCGGCATAAGCGCGGCCAAGTCCGCGCGCGCCGCCGGTAATCGCCACGACCCGGCCGTCGAAACGGCGTTCGCTCTTGCTCATGGTGCTTCACTCCAAGTCGTCGCGCCCGGCCCCCACAGCGGAGCGCCGCGGGTTTCGCGCAACGACGGGATGGCTCTGCCGTCAGTGTCCGTCAGGTCGTATTCGGCCGCGAGTTCGGCGTTGATGAACGTCCCGCCCGACTTGGCCCTAAGCTGCGGGTCCGCCGCCAACGCTGCGATGACCCGCCCCGGGAATTCCGGCGTGGAGCCGACCGAACTGTTCAACTGGCTGGCCATGCCGGGCACGTTCTTGAGGTTTTCGGTCGCGCGTTCGGTGTATGTAAATCCCTGCCACAACGAGAGTGCGCTGACGCCGGTATCGCGCAACTCGTGGCCCATATCGCGCATCATCCGGTCGGTCGCGGCCTTGGTCGTGCCGAACACCACGTCATACGTATACGTCACGCCGACATAGCCCGAGAGCGCGGCGATCAGCCCGGAGCCCTGCGGCACCATGATCCGCGCGGCGTGCCAGGCGGCGATGAACGCGGCGCGCATTCCGGTATCCCAGATCTGCCATTCCGCTTCGAGGGGCTTTTCCCAGAAGCCGACGCGCTGCACCATGCAGTCGGGGATGGCCATCGCGTTGTTGACCAGGATATCGAGCCGGCCTTCGTCGCGCCGGACTTGCGCGAACACCGCGCCGATCTGTTCGTCGTCGAGCAAGTCCATCGCGATGGCGACACCCTTGCCGCCGCGCGCCGTGACTTCGGCGACGGTCTCGTCCAGGGAACCGGGGAGGGCGTGGCCGCCCGCACTGACGGTGCGCCCGGTGACGTAGACGGTCGCGCCTTGCTCGGCGAGGGCGAGGGCGGTGCCCTTGCCGATGCCCCGGCTGGCCCCGGTAACGACGGCGACCCGGCCCGCGAGGCACTGGGCGGTCATGCCGGTCCTTTTCCGGGATTGTGGCGCACGCGCCGGTTGCGGAGCGGACGCTGGTAGGATGGGTCGGCGGTACTGCGCGAGGACACGCCGTTGACGGCGATGTCGGGCACGTCGGCGAACGGGATCGGCAGCGGTGGGGGCACGAAGCCCCACTCGATCACGTTGGTGCGCAGCGCGATGCGCCATTCCCGCCCCCGCTTTTCCAGCCGATCGAGATAGCGCCCGCCCGCGACCCACAGGCTCTCGTCGCGGTTGCGGCCGGTGAACTGGTAGTACGTTTCGGTGTGGGCGGTGTCGCCATCGAGCTCGATCGTGGTCTGGAGCAGGGCGTGGTGGGTCAGGATCTGACCGGCGTCGTGCATCGGCACGGCCCAATCCCAGCAATCCGCGGGGCTGCCGACGAACGGTCCCGCCGCCATCTCGCCGTCCTCCCAGAACGCCGAGGCGTAGATCTCGCGGTCGAACCGGTCCATCCCGCGCGAGAACCGAGCCAGGCATTCGAGAATGTCCTGCTTGTCGAGCAGCGCGTCCAGCCGCGCTTCGCGATCACTTGCCACGGTAATTGACCTCCGAGATCGGTTTCCAGATGGGCGAGCCGCGCGTCGCCCGCGCCGAGGCGATGACTGCGCTGTCGACATCGGTCAGGCCGTACTCCTGCGCCAGCTCGGCGGTGATGAATTCCCCGCCGGAGCGCTTCATCACTTCTGGATCGGCGGCCAGCGCGGCAATCACCCGGCCGGGATGTTCGACGCTGCTGCCCTGCATCGCGGTGATCGAGGTGGTCATCCGGTCGCCCATCTTCGCCAGGTTGTCCTTGGCCTTCTCGGTCAGGGTCAGGCCTTGCCAGAGGGTGAGTGAGGCGACGCCGTGCGGTTCGAGCTCGATCGCCATGTCGCGGGCCATGCGGTCGACCGCCGACTTCGAGGTCCCGAAGATCACCCCGTACGTGTACGTCACCGCGGCGAAGCCCGAGATCGCTACGATCAGCCCCGATTGCTGCGGCGCCATGAGCTTGGCGGCGTGCCAGGCGGCGACGTAGTTGGACTTCACGCCGACGTCCCACATCTCGAGGTTGGCGAGCGGCTTTTCCCAGAAGCCTTTCGGTTCGAGCAAGTCGTCCGATAGCGAAAAGGCATTGTTGACGAGGATATCGAGCCGGCCCTGCTCGGTGCCGATCTGCGCGAACAGCCGGGCCACAGCCGCGTCGTCACCATGGTCGCAGGCTACCGCGACGCCCTTGCCGCCACTGGCCGTCCCGCGTTGATCGCACTCCGCGGCGGTCCCGCCGACGGTGCCGGGCAGGTAATAGTCGCCTTCGTTGACCGTACGGCCGGTGACGTAAACCGTCGCGCCGTGTTCGGCGAGCACGAGCGCGATGCCCTTGCCGATACCGCGGCTGGCCCCCGTGACCAACGCGACCTTGCCTGCCAGCGGTGCGCTCATGGTGCGTCGCTGGCGAACCAGCGCTCGCTGTAATCGCCCTTGGCACGGCCGGGGAAGTGTTCGGCGGTGAAGGGGTAGCCCATCACGCCTTTAGGCCAGTCGGCCGCTACGCCCCAGTCCTGTTCCCAATCGTAGAGCATCACCCGGTCCGCGATGCGCCACTCGCCCTCGCGCCTGGCGAAAGTGTCGAGATAGCGCCCGCCGATGCAGGTGTCGCGCTCGCCGCCCGGCATTTCGACGCGGTGATAGGAGATCACGTGGGTTTCGGCCTTGGCCTGGTCGCCGGCCAGTTCGATGTAGGTCTGGCCCAGGACGTGCTGCGTGTTCTTGATCACATCTGCGCCCGGCACGACCCATGCGAGGTACGTGGCGAAATCGCCGTTGTGGACGCCGTAGTCGAAGGTGGCGTCGGGCCACCATGAGGCGCGGATCAACGCGGCGCTGCGCCGGTCTTCGCCGCGCGCCAGGCGCGCGACGCATGTCCGGATGGCCTCACGGTCGAGTAGCTGCTCGATGCCTGGCTCCATATACCCTCTCCTTGACCGCCTGCGGGGGCGATTCTGTCTGCACTCTATAGCAGATAGGTGCCGGCCATTTGACTTATCCGGACAGTCGATGTGACAATCGCGTAGTGAGCCCGCACTCTGATCCTGGCAGCTTCGAGAAGCTCAATGCTCCGCTGCTCAGCCACTTTGCCGGCCTGGTGACGGAGCTCGGGGGCGCTCCTGGTGCGCTACTGGCGGCCGCGCAAATTTCCGACAGCGACTTTGCCGATCCGACCTACCGCCAGGCGATCGTACTGCTGGAGGCGGCCGCCAGGGCGCTAGAATGCCCCGATTTCGGGATGCGCCTGGCCACCCGGCAGCGCGGCGGCAGCGTTTTCGGGCCGCTCGGGGTCGTGATGAGCAACTCCCGGACGTTCGGCGAGGCCCTGACCTTCGCCTGCGCGCACAGCAATGCCCACAGCCGGGCCGCCCGCGTCTGGCAGCGGGGAGTGTCGGATGAAGGCGACGTCTTCGCCGGCCATGAACTGCTGCTCCCAGGCATCTCCCACCGGGCGCAGGCAATCGAGCAGATCCTGCTGATCGGGCACCTCGAAGTCATGGAGATGACGGGCGGCTACGCCCGCGCTCGCCGGGTGCACTTCCGCCACGAACCCGTCGCGCCGCGGTCCCTCTACCGGCGGTACTTCGGCTGCGAGGTCCGCTTCGGCGAGCCGGCCGACGGCATGGTCTTTTCGCCCGCGGATCTCGCTTGCCCGATCCTGGGGCCGAGCAGCCGGGTGCACCGGGACATGGCCGCCTACGTCGAGCGGAATTTCCCCAGCGAACGCCTGCCGTTCCACGCCGAAGTCCGCGGCTTGATCGTGCGCCGGCTCGGTCTCGGCCGGTCGTCGAGCGCCGAGGTCGCCCGCGCCATGGACCTCCACGTGCGGACCTTGCGGCGGCGGCTCGCGCAGGAAGGCAGCAGCTTCCAGGCAGTAAAGGACGAGGTGCGTCGCGATCTGACGCTGTATTACCTGGACCAGACCATGCTCGATTTCCGCACGATTTCGGACCGGCTCGGGTTTGCGGAGCAATCGGTGTTCTCGCGCAGTTGTCGGCGGTGGTTCGGCAAGTCGCCGCGCGAATTCCGGCAAGGCTGAGCCGGGGGTTACTTCGCGTGCGCCAGGGCGCGGTCCAGGCTCCCGCCGAAGTCGCGGCGTTGCCACAGGTTGAGGAAGGCGGTGGCGATGTGAAGCTGGTTGCGGGCCGTGTCGTTAGTCCGGAAGATCGGATCGAGCGGCCCTGTGGCCTGGAGCGCGGCCGGAAACCGCTCCTGGATGCGCGCCGGGCTGTCGATGAAGTACGACAGCCCCATCATCGCAACATAAAGGTCGAGGTGCAGCGCCAGCGCGTCGTGGGTGAGCCGCGGACCGCCGTTTGCGGCGAGTTCTTCGATGAACAGATCGATCAACTCACCCAGATGGTGGTCCCACACCTCCAGGCATGCGCCGCTGAGGCACCCCCAGAGCGAAAACGCGAGATTGAGTTGGCCTGCGTGGCCCCAATCCATCAGCCCGCAATGTAGTACATCGGCATCGTCGCGCCAGAACCAGGCATTGTCGAGGTTCGCGTTCCAGTGGCACAGCGCGATCAGGTCGGGATTGCCCGCGAGAAAGGCACGGACCTTCGCCTGGTGCTTGACGAAGCGCCCAGCGTACCCAGCGATATCGGCGAAAAGTTCGGCGGTGATGTTGACGGGGAAGAGCTGCGGAGCCCGCGCGACAAACTCTGCGAAGACGGCGAGCCGGGCTTCCAGCTCGTTGCTATCGTACGGAATGGTGCAGCTGGCGACCGATGCGACCGGGTCGAACGGAAAGCGCCGGGCAATGCTGGCCGACAAGCGCCCCGAAACATGCGCGGCGGCCACACGCGCGAGCGAACGGATGATGACGCGGTAATAATCGATCGGATTGTCGAGGTCGTCGTCGGTGCATTTCGCGCGGTGTGGTTCGATGCCCTTGCGCCCGAACGGTATTTGCTGGGTTATGAGGACGCCGGTGTGCGTCGCCTGCTGGTAGTCGGCGAAATAGGCGACCGGGACGGTGATCGGAAAGTCCGCCTCTCGGGACACGGCCGCGAACTGCACTTCGCCAGCGAGCTCGTGCTTGCCGCGGGCGTCGCGGACGGGATCGGCGAAGTCGCGGGAAAACTTGACGAACAGCTCGGTGTGCAACCCTGGGTCGGGCCTGGCGTATTCTACGTCCATGAAGAATTTCTGGCCGGTGCTGCCGCCGGGGCACGGCACGAGGCGCGCGATTCGCGTGACCGAATTATCCGGGGCGAGAGCTCCGAAGGCGCGAAAGGCCTCGGTCAGATACGCGGCGCCAGCCCGATGCAGCGCTTCACCGTGGGCCGGCACCCGCAGGCCCGTTGAATCGCCAATGACGAAGTGGGTCACGGCGCTTGAGGAGGGCATTATGGTTGCCTTGCCAGTTGTAAGGACCCACGCGGGGCTTGCCTTGCGTGTCATAGATAATGCATTCGCTCCGGCAAGGGTGTTCGATGGCGCCTATTTCGGGAGCCCGTGTCATGCTCGATTATCTGGTCGCCGAAGCGGGCGTTCGATTGCTCCATCAACGCTACAGCGATGCGGTCTGGCGCCACGACTACGATGCTTTCGCCGCTTGTTTCGGCGAGGGCGGCGAATGGCGCATCTCGGGCATGACGCTGGTCGGCCGTCCACAGATCCGCGAAACGATCGAGCGGATCATGGCGCGGCTCGACCGGGTCCTGATCAGCTTTCGCAATCCCATCCTGGATATGACCGACGGTGCGGTATCGGCGCGGACCTACATCGACGAGCGCTGTGCCTGGACCAACGGTGACACCAACATCGCGCTCGGCTGCTACTACGAGCGGTTCACCGAGCTGGGCGGCCGCTGGTTTTTCAAGTGGCGCCTCTTCCAGCCGCTTTACCGCGGTGCGCCGGACATGACTGGCACCTTTTTTGAGTACCCGAACTACGGCGCGCCGCCCGCTATGCCGCCGCTCGATGCCGTGCCGCCGGACCTGGCCAGCGCGCGATGGGGACTGCGCCCCGACACAAGCCGCTAGACTCCGTTTCAGCGCAGCCGGTTCGGGTCGAGCATTCCACGTAAGTGGATCAGCCTCTACCCGTTGCGTGGATCGCGTTCAGCGCCTCGACCGCATAGTCGATGTGCTGATCGGTGGTGGTGAAGCCGAGGCCCATCGTCGAGATGGCGGCGTGCGTTCCACCGGTGTTGGCCCAGCGGTGCGCAGTCTCTCCCACGTCTTGCGCCGTGCGGGCACCCATCATGTTGTTGCGCAGTTCGAACGGGTCGTCGCCGCGGCCGGCTTCGGCCAGCAGCGCGCGCAGCCGAGGCAATTGAACCAGGGCGTCGGCGGCGCCATCGGCAAAGATGAAGCCGTCGCCGACCCGGGCCGCCCGGCGCAGCGCGACATCGGCGAATCCGCCGAGCAGGATCGGAATGCGGCGACGCGGCCGGGGATTCAGCGCGATCTTGTCGGCGCGGTCGAAAGCGCCGTCGAAAGAGAGCAGCGGCTCGCACCACAATCGCCGCAACAGTACGATCTGTTCGTCCATGCGCTTGCCGCGCGTCGCGAAGTCCTGGCCGAGCACGTCATACTCGACGTAGTTCCACCCGGTCCCGACGCCGAGCGTCAGGCGTTCGCCCGACAGAAGATCCAGATCCGCCGCCTGCCTGGCAACAAGCGCCGTCTGCCGCTGCGGCAGGATCAGGACACCCGTCGCAAATTCGATCCGTTTCGTGATCGCCGCGGCATACGTGAACATGACCAGCGGATCGTGGAACGGATGGTGCTCGGTGTAGGGACCCGTGAGCTTGGGTTCGCGATCGTGGCTGGCGCCAACCACATGATCGTAGGCGAGCAGGTAATCGAAGCCCAGGTCCTCGGCCGCCAGCACAATCCGCCGAACTGCCTCCGGATCGCCGTTGAGTTCGGTCTGCGGGTAGATCAGGCCGGTTTTCAATGGTGCACCGTGTCGTTCTTCTGATGGGGTCCTGATGGTATAAGGATCATCCGGCCAACGACAAGGTTGCCCCTGGCGTGGAGGCCCCCGTGCGCGTTCTCAGTTCGTGTCGGGCGGCGGCGGCTGGATCGTGCGCAAGTCGATGTGCCGCCACACCGGGGCCCGCCCCAGGCGCGCATTGAAGCGGCTGTTGAACGTGAAGGGGTCGCTGGCTGGAGCCGTGAGGGTAGCTCCATAGACCGGCGCCACCTGAGCAGCATCATAGCCCATCAACGTGAGCAACGTCGGAAAAATCCGGTAGTGGCTCAGCCGGTTGTGGTTCGCGGCGAGTGATCCGTTCCAGTCCAGCGTGCGCGCGGCGGAGCCTTCGATGGTGACCAGCGGCACGAGCCCTTCTTGC
>JBDSOM010000017.1:0-2390 GCA_039914785.1 Novosphingobium sp. | reverse complement strand
CCTTTGGCCGGATCGTCCGAGTTCGTCGCTCTCGGTGATGAACGAAGGGCGACTTATCACTATTTCAAGCCGAGAACTGGCAGTCCCTAACGCCCTTAGCGACCCATTTTGTTAAAATCCAGTCGGGATTCGTCGCTAGCCCACGGCCAACCGTCGCATTTTCGGGTTGACGCTAGAACAAATCAGGAACAATGTGTTGGTAATACGGAACTGGGTGACGCACAGCGAGTTATCCACAGCAATTCCACAGTCAGCCCACAAGTCGCGACCAAGCGGCTTAGGGAACGAGGAAAAGACGTCATGATCGCTACACTGCTCGCCACGATGTTTTGCGCAACCGCCCTTCTCGCCATCGGCGCCATGTGGCTGAGCTGGAAGAGCTTTGGCTTTCAGTTCCATGAGCTGCGCCGCGAACTTCGCGCGATCCACGATCCCGTGACCGTTCGGTATACCCGCCGCGATATTGCCACCCGCGCGACGGCGACCGTCTACAACCTGGACTTCAAGGCGAAGGCGGACTGTCTGCCGTTTCATCCTGAACTGCGCCACGCCCTGCCCGTTGCCGCCTGACCCTGGCATAACTAACGATCCCCACGGGGATGAGCGCCAGGTAAACCGCGCATATCGCCACCAGGGTTAGCCAAGGCTCGTTGACCAGCCCGGCGACCACAAACGCGGCCAAGACCAGAATTTCAAGCCGAACGCTGCGCCGGGGCCGCATCTTGGTCCAGCTCAGGGTTGGCACGCTCGAGATCATCAGGAAGGCGATGGCCGCCAGCCAGATCCCAACGCCGATCGCATTGCGGAATTCATCGCGGCCGGTGACGATCCACAGATACAATGGCAGGAACGCCAAGCCAGCCCCGACCGGAGCGGGAACGCCGGTCAGGAACCCGGCGGCCTTGCGCGGCTCCTCCGCCAGGTCGAGGCGGGCATTGAACCGGGCCAGGCGCAGGACGCAGCAGATGGCGAAGGCCAGCGCGGCGAACCAGCCCAGGCGGGGCAGCTCCTTGAGCGACCACAAGAACAAGATGAGCGCCGGCGCGACGCCAAAAGAGATCGAATCGGCGAGGCTGTCGAGTTCGGCGCCAAACCGCGATTGCGCCTTGAGCAGCCGCGCGATCCGCCCGTCGATGCCGTCGAGAATACCTGCTAGGATGATCGCCAGGACCGATTTTTCCCACTGGCCTTCGATGGCGAAGCGAATGCCGGTCAGGCCGACGCACAGCGCTCCGGCGGTGATCGAATTGGGGATGAGCGCACGAAGCGTCAGGCCGCCCGGCAATCCCCCCCGCGGCGAGCCGGGGGCCGCCAGGCTCATTGCATCACGCCTTCGATCAGCGCGCCCTGCCCGATCTCTGCCAGCACGGTCTCGCCGGCAATGACCTTCTGGCCCTTGAGGATCTTGGGCTCGGTCCCGGCGGGCAGATAGACGTCGACGCGGCTGCCGAAGCGGATCAGGCCGACACGCTGCCCACAGGCGAGAATATCGCCGGCTTTGACGAACGGCACGATCCGCCGCGCCACAAGGCCGGCGATCTGGGTGAAGCCGATCGCCACGCCGTCGGCGCGCTCGATCATGATGTGCTGGCGCTCGTTCTCGTCGCTGGCTTTGTCGAGATCCGCGTTGAGGAACTTACCGGGAATGTAGACGACGCGGCGCACGGTGCCCGCGACGGGCGCACGATTGATGTGAACGTCGAACACGCTCATGAAAATCGAGATCCGCGTCACCGGCTCGGGCGACAGCACCGGTCCGCCGGTGCCATCTTCAAGGCACAGCTCGCGCGGTGGCGGGACTTTCTGGATCAGCGTGACCAGCCCATCGGCCGGCGCGACGATCAACCGATCACCTTGCGGCGTGACCCGTTGGGGATCGCGGAAGAACGCCAGGATACCGAGCGTCAGCAGGGCCAGCGGCCACGCAATCGTTTCCCACGCCATGAACGCAGTGAACAGGCAAACCGCCGCAGCGATCAGGGCGAACTTGCGGCCTTCGGGATGAACCGACGGCCATTCCCAGCTCGCCTCGCCCCGCCCGCGATTGTCTAATATCTCACCTGGCATCGTCGCCTCTTAGGAACAGCGGGCGACCATCACAAGGACGACCACCGAGTTTCTTGAATTTGCGGCGCATTAGTTGTGGCCAACCCGCCGGGGAACCTACGGTTTGAGGGTGCTGCGGTTCCGGGCTGGCAGCGTTATCTGCGGGGCGGTTCGGCAAGGTCGCTGTGCGGGCTCGCCGCCGCAGCTGCGCACTCAGGTCCGGTTCCGCTACCGATCGCCTTATTGCGGCAGTGCTGTGGTGGACAGGGCTGGATTCGAACCAGCGTACGCTTGCACGGGCAGATTTACAGTCTGCTGCCTTTAACCACTCGGCCACCTGTCCA
>JBDSOM010000039.1:0-10600 GCA_039914785.1 Novosphingobium sp. | reverse complement strand
CGAGCGCGAGGATGTCGATCTTGAGGATGCCCAGTTCCTCAATGTCGTCCTTGTCCCATTCGATGAAGGTGCGGTCGGCCATCGCGCCCTTGTGGATCGGCACCGTCTCGTCGAGCCGGTCCTGGGTCAGCACGAAGCCACCGACGTGTTGGGAAAGGTGGCGCGGAAATTCGAGCAGCCGGTCGACCAGTTCCTTTAGCCGCATGACATCGGGATGGTTCAGATCGAGCCCGGCATCAGCGAAGCGCCGCTCTTCCACGCCGGCCGCATAGGAACCCCAGACGGTACTGCCGATCCGCGCGGTCACGTCCTCGGTCAGGCCAAGCGTCTTGCCGATCTCGCGCACCGTCCTGCGCGGACGGTAATGAATGACAGTTGCGGCGATCCCGGCGCGGTGGCGCCCATATTTTGCGTAGATGTGCTGGATCACCTCCTCGCGCCGCTCGTGCTCGAAATCGACGTCGATGTCGGGCGGCTCATCCCGGTCGTGCGAGATGAACCGAGAAAAGAGCAGGTTGTTGCGTTCCGGATCGATCGCGGTGATGCCAAGGAAATAGCAAACCGCGGAATTGGCCGCCGACCCGCGGCCCTGGCAGAGGATGGGTGGATCGAGGCTGCGCGCGAACTTCACCGCCTGGTACACGGTGAGGAAATAGCAGGCGTAGTTGCGCTTGCGGATCAGCCGGAATTCCTGCCGCAGCCGGTTGCGATAGGCCCTGGGGATTCCGTCCGGAAATTTCTCTGCGGCCGCCTGCAGGGTCAAGTGTTTGAGGTAGGGCATCGGCTGCCAGCCCTTGGGCACTGGCTCATGCGGGTATTCATAGCGCAACTGCCCCAGATCGAACCCAATCAGCTCCAGCACGTCGCGCCAAGCATCAACCGCTTGCGGAGAGTCGCGAAACAGCCGCGCCATTTCGCGGGCCGGCTTAAGATGCCGCTCGGCGTTGGCCTGGAGCCGCTTGCCCGCCGCCTTCAGCGTCACGCCCTTGCGAATGCAGGTGACGACGTCATGAAGCTGGCGGTCACGAGACCCGGCATAAAGCGCATCGCAGGTCGCCAGCAGGGGAATTTTCAGGCGCGCGGACATCGCCGTCGCCTGGGCCAGGCGGCGGCGGTCGGGGCCCGAACGCGGCATCGTCGCGGCCAGCCAGAGGCGCCCCGGTGCCAGCTTGGCTAGCCGTTGCAGCACCGGCTCGTCTGGTGGTCCGGCCATGACAATCAGGACCATGTCCTGGGCATATTCGCGCAAGTCCTCAAACCGCAGGTCGCAGTCGCCCTTCTTGACGTGGGGCTTGAGGTTGCCGCTGCTGAGCAGGCGAGTCAGCCGGCCCCAGCCGTGACGGTTGATGGGATAGGCGACGATCTCGGGCGTGTCGTCAGCGAAGCACAGCCGCGCGCCGGTGACGAGGCGGAAGGCATTGAGCAGCGGCAGGCCGTTACTGGCATGGCTACGGCGGAGCTCGGCGGTCTCGGCGGTCTCGCTCTCCCGCACCAGCAGGTCTTCGGCGTCGACCTGCAAAATCTTTCGCGCTTCCTTCAGGCAAGCCCAGGCGCGGACCACGCCTGCCACGGTGTTACGATCGGCAATTCCGATGCCGGGGTGGCCCAGCGCAAGGGCCTGGGCGACCATGTCGGAGGGGTGCGAAGCGCCGTGGAGGAAGCTGTAGTTGGTAGCAGCCACAAGCTCGACGAAAGGCTGCTCGGGCGGCTCCGGAATCAGCGGCATTCCGCTGTCGGAATCATGCTCCAACTGCGAAAAGGCCGGCGGAGTGAGAATAGGCCCCGCGCCTGGCCCTTTGGGCCATTCCGCCGCCTCGGGATCGGCAGGCCGGCTCATCCGAACAGGCCGTGGAGGAACCAGTCGGGCATCGGCCGCCGGGCGTTGTAGAAGCCATGGCGGAAGATCCAGAACCTGCGCCCGTGGCGATCCTCGACGCGGTAGTAGTCGCGGGTGCGGTCACCGTCTTCACCCAGGCTGTGCCGGGTGGTCATCTCCCCCGCCTCCCCTCCCGGCGTGGGCGTCTCATAGGCTACCGGCCTGCGCCGCCACCACTCGTCCGCGATCCGCTCGGGGCCTTCGTAGCGGGCGACATCGTGCAGACTGCGCCGCCAGCGAAAGCGCGCGGGGGGGCCATCGGGGACTTCGGCACCGATCACCTCGATGCGCTGGGGCGGGTCGAACAGGTGGAGAGGGCGCAAGGGGGGCTCGCCGGGCTCGGTGCTCGGCCAAGGCGTGGCGGGCGGCAAGTCAAGGGCGGGCAGCGAAAACTCGGCCTGTTCGGGGATGTGGGTATCGTGCGGGGCGAAGCGGCGGATCCGACCGCGGCCCAGGCGGGTGCTGAGGCGTTCGACCAAGGCCATGACCTCGGCCTCGGCCACGCGGCCGCCTTCGAGGCGAAGCTGGGAGCCGGCCAGCGGCTCGGACAGCGGCACATTGAGACGGATCAGGTCGAAGCCGAAGCCCGGGTCGAGCGGATCGGCCAGGGCCTCGATCCGCTCGCGGATCAGGCGCATAAGCAGGGGCACGTCGCGGCTCGGGCTACCGGTCTCGACGGCGAGGCGGCGGACGAGGCCGTCGGTGCGGAAGAACAGCGCCTCGAAGCGGCGGCCGCCGTGCTTGCGCTCCTCGAGCAGGGCGAAAGCCTCCCCGGCCAGTTCGGCGAGGATCTCCAACATGGTTTCGGTGCGGGCCATCGGCTCGGCGAAACAGCGCTCGACGCTGAGCGGGGGGACGACCACGCGCGGTGCCATGGCACTGTCGGCCTCACCCAGAATGCGGCGGAGCGCGGTCACTGCCGCCTCGCCGAACCGCGCGGCGATCGCCGAGAGGGGCCGGCGGGCGATATCGCCCACGGTCTTGAGGCCGGCGCGGCGCAGCGCCAGGCTGGGCTTGTCGCCCAGTTCGAGCGCGGCCACGGGGAGCCGGCGGATCGCCGCGGCTTCGTCCTCGGCCGGGCCGCCCGAATAACGCGCCAGGGCCCGCGCACCCTCGGCCGTCGCGGCATAGGCCAGGGCTACTGTCATGCCGAGCCGGGCAAAACGGCGCTCGATGTCGGCCAGCAGCGCAGCCTCGCCGCCGAGCAGGTGGTCGCAGCCGGTGGTGTCGAGGATTAGCCCGTGCGGGTGGTCGAGCGCCACGGTCGGCGTATAGCGCAGGCAGAGGTCGGCGAGCCGTTCCAGCCATTCCTGGTCCGCCAGCGGATCGTGATCGATGAGCACGAGATCGATGATCCGCGCCCGGGCATCGGCCATCGGCAAGCCCGCCTCAAGCCCGAGCACCGCGGCCTGGCGATCGACCGCGAAGAGCCGCAGCGCATTTCCCGCGCGCTCGACGAAGGCGAAGGGCCGGTCAGCCGGCGCGCCGAAGCGCTTGAGCCGTTCGGCGGGGAACCACGGGAAGTAGAGGGCGAGATAGCGGCGCGATCTCGGCCGGTTCGCGGAAGCTCTTGTCGTCACGGTTCCACTCCACGCGCCAGGGACCGGCAGGATGACCGGCGCGTCGGCGCAGCAATTCAAGGTCGAACATCGGCGCGCCGGGAGCATCGGCATCGAGCGCGGTCGATGGTGCGGCGGCGACCCGCCAGCGGGTATCGGCAGCGCTTGGGCGGAACTGGAGCTGGGCGAGGATCCGCAGCACCAGCACGGTCACCCCCGAGCTTTCGGCCGCCAGCATCAACCGCCGGCTGGCAGTCAGGTCGAACCCGCGCATGGACCCCCAGCATTCGACCAGCAGCACCCCCAGCCCGGCACAGCGCGTCGCTTCCGCGGCGGCGAGCAGCAAGGCCGGCTCGTCGGGCATCAGGCCAAGCAGGACCCTGGCCGGATCGAGGCCGAGCTCACCCAGCCCGGTCGCCTGGAGCCGGCCGCCTTGCTGCTGCGCGGCCTCGGTCCGCAGCCACAGGAGCTGGCCCCTGCTCCCCGCCCCGCTCCCAGCTCCGGCCCCGGCCCCGGCCCCGGCCCCGGCCCTCAGGCCAAGCAGCGCGGCAAAGCCGGCGCAGCTGCCGGCTTCGTCCCTTTCGGCGAAAATTTCATGCAATCGGCCTCGCGCCAAGCCCCCACCGAGCGCGGCATCGAGCGCGGCGTGACCGAGCGAAAACACTTCCGCCCCGACCGGCGAACGACGCGGTTCGAGCCGTTCCAGGCTTTGCCGCAGCTGGGCAAGGGCAAAGGTCGAATCGCTCATGTTCTTATTATGTTCTTTTCGGGAGGGGCGAGCAACTCCCTTTCACCCTGCACCAAAGTGACCGTGAAGGTCGGCGCTTACCCCCGGTGGCCAGCAAACCCATAAGCGCGGATGAAGGTCGTCATCGCCGCATCGATGTCGGCCGCGAATTCATCCGGCGGGATGGCGGCGATCGCGCCGGTGAGCCGCATTTGATAGCTGCCGGACATGCACAGCCAGATCAGATGCTGCGCGGCGCGCAAGGGCTCGATGCCTTGCAGCAGCCCGCGATCCTGCGCGCCGGCAATAAAGTCCGCCAGCAAGAGATTGGTCTGGAGCGGTGCCCGCTCGTAGAAAATGCGGCCGAGTTCGGGGAAACGGCTGGACTCGCCGATCACCAGGCGGTGGAGCGCGATCGCATCGTGCGAGGTGATCTTGGCCAGGAACTGCTCGCAAAACCGCCTTAGCGCAGCCTCCGGCTCGTCCCCGGGATTGAGGATAACCGTGAGCTGGCGCCGAAATTCCTGGGTAGCGCGATCGACCACCGCCGCGAACAAGGCTTCCTTCGCGGGAAAATAGCTCCACAAAGTGCCCTTGGAACCGCCCAGTTGCGAGGCGATACCCGACATCGTCGTTCCGGCGTATCCATGATCGAGGAAGGAACCCCGAGCGACATCGATGATTACCTCACGACGAGACTGGCGGTTCGCTTCCCGGCGGCCCGGGGGTAAATTGGCGGTGACGTTCATTCCCGTACCATATAGTACGATTTTTTAATTGACAACCTTTGGCGGCGGGCTCAATGACCGAAGTCATACCACTTGGTACGCTTTCTGATGCACTTTTCGCGTTTGCCTTCTCCTTCAGTTTCGCTCGCCCTCGCATTCGTGCTGACGGGCTGTGCCGCCGTTCCGGACCTCGGGACCGCGCCTGTGCCCCGCGCACTCCAAACGATCGCCGCCGACCAGAGCCTGCCGGCAAGTTCGGCCGCCGCCTGGCCCCGCGATGCCTGGTGGCAGGACTACGGCGACCCTCAGCTTACCGCGCTGATCGACGAAGGCCTGAAGGCCTCCCCCGACGTCGCAACGGCGGCGGCGCGCTATCGGCGTGCGGCGGGCGTTGCCCAACAGGCCGGCGCGGCGACGCTGCCCACGCTCGACTTGCGTGGTGCGGCCAGCCTCGAAAAGCAGAGCTATAACAACGGCCTGCCCATCGAATTTGTGCCAAAAGGCTGGCTCGGCACCGGCCAGATCGCGGCGAGCTTCAATTTCGACCTCGATTTGTGGGGCAAGAACCGCGCCGCGCTGGCCGCCGCCACTTCGGAACGACGCGCCGCCGAAATCGACGTGCGCCAGGCCGAGCTGCTGCTGACCACCGGGATCGCTTCGGCCTACATCGACCTCGCCCGGCTGTTCGCGGTTCGCGGCGTGCGCCAGGCGGAACTCACCATCCGGGAAAGCTCGCACAAACTCGTCTCCGACCGGGTCGGCCAAGGGCTCGACAACCGTGGCAGCCTTGCCCAAGCCACGGCCCAGGCGGCCAGCGCACGCGCCGCGCTGACCGAGGCCGATCAGGCGATCGCGGTGCGGCGTCACCAGATCGCGATGCTGGTCGGCGCGGGACCCGACCGAGGGCTTACGATCACCCCGCCGCCCCTCGCCGCCGTGCCCGCACGCGGGCTCCCGGCAGACGTCACCACCGACCTGATCGGTCGTCGCCCTGACGTAGTCGCGGCGCGTGAGCGGGCCGCGGCCGCCGCCAGCCGAATCAAAGTCGCCCGCGCGGACTTCTATCCGGCGGTCAGCCTGTCGGCGCTGGTCGGCTTCCAGTCGCTCGGGCTCTCCAACTTGCTCTCGAGCAATTCGACGTTCGGACAGGTCGGCCCCGCTGTCACCCTGCCGATCTTCCGCGGCGGCGCGCTCGCCGGCCAGTATCGCGGCGCGCGGGCCGAGTACGACGAAGCCGTCGCTGCCTATGACCGCACCGTGCTGACCGCTTACCAGGAGGCAGCCGACGCGGTCACCGCCCAGCAACTGGTCGCCCGCCGGATGACCGACGCCCGCGCCGCGCTGGCCGCATCCGACGAGGCTTACGACATTGCCCGACGCCGCTATCAAGGCGGGCTTTCGAACTATCTCGACGTTCTGACGGTCGAGGACCGCGTGGTCCAGGCCCGCACCGCCGTGGCCGAACTGGAAGCCGCCGCGCGCAGCGCCGACGTCGCGCTCGTCCGCGCGCTGGGCGGCGGCTTTACCAACAAGGAACTGCCGCATGCTTGAGCCGACCGAAGTATCAATCGGCGAGGCCGAGGCGAACGTACGGCGCCGCAGGCAGCGGCGGACCTGGCTGACGCGCCTGGCGCTCGTCGTGCTCGTGGTCGCGGTAATCTGGGCGCTGTGGTACTTCCTGATCGCGCGCAACCAGGTCAGCACCGACAACGCCTACGTTAACGCGGAAGTGGCGCAAATCACCCCGTTGATCTCGGCTTCGGCGGTCGAAGTCGCGGTGAAGGACACCCAGTTCGTCAAGCGCGGCCAGGTGCTCGTGCGCCTCGATCCGACCAATGCCCAGATCGCGGTGGCCCAAGCCGAGGCCGACCTTGCCGAGGCACGCCGGCGATTCCGCCAGACGGTCGCGACGGGCAGCGCGTTATCCGCCCAGGTCGATGCGCGCAGTGCCGACATCATGCGCGCCCGCGCTCAGCTCGGCGACGCCCAGGCCGGCCTGGCCAAGGCCCGGATCGATCTCCAGCGCCGCGAAGCCTTGATCAGCGGCGGGGCGGTATCGGGCGAGGAGCTGACTTCGGCGCGCAATTCCTACGCTTCCGCCCAGGCGGCGATGACCACCGCGCGGGCCGGGATCGTCCAGGCCGAGGCCGGTCGCAGCGCGGCGAGCGGCGAGCTTTCGGCCAACCAGGTCTTGGTGCATGGCCTGAGCGAAGATACCGACCCCGGGGTGCTCGCCGCCAAGGCGCGGCTCTCCGCGGCAAAGCTCGACATCGAACGCGCGGTGATCCGCGCCCCGATCGACGGCGTCGTCACCAAGCGCCAGGTCCAGCTCGGCCAGCGGGTCGCGCAAGGCGCCCCGATCATGACGATAGTCCCGATGAACCAGGTCTATGTCGACGCCAACTTCAAGGAGCGTCAGCTGCGCGGAGTCCGCGTCGGCATGCCGGCTAAAGTGACCGCCGATATCTATGGCAGCGACGTGGTGTTCCGCGGCCGGGTCGCGGGCATCGCGGGCGGGACCGGATCGTCCCAGGCGCTGATCCCGGCCCAGAACGCCACGGGCAACTGGATCAAGGTCGTCCAGCGCCTGCCGGTGCGGATCGAGCTCGATCCCAAGGAGCTCGCCGCACACCCGCTGCGGATCGGCCTCTCGATGGAAGTCGAGATCGACGTCTCCGGCAATTAGGCCCTGAATCGGTGGCCACCGCTCCTCCTATCCGGTTTCCCACGACCGAGCCGATGATCGCCGCCAACCGGCGGTTCCTCGCCGGGATGGTGCTGGCGCTCAGCAACTTCATGGTCGTGCTCGACCTGACGATCGCCAACGTCTCGATCCCGCATATCGCCGGCAACCTCGGCATTTCGCTGGACCAGGGCACCTGGATCATCACGTCGTACGCCGTCGCCGAAGCGGTCTGCGTCCCGCTCACCGGCTGGCTGTCGCAACGGGTCGGCGTGGTGAAGCTGTTCGTCTTCGCGATGTTGGGGTTCGGGATCTTCTCGTTGATGTGCGGACTTTCCGTTACCCTGACTATGCTGATCCTCTGCCGGATCGGTCAGGGGCTGTGCGGCGCCCCGCTGATGCCGATGTCGCAGACCCTGATGATGCGCGTCTTTCCGCCCGAAAAGCGCGCGACTGCCGCCGGGATCTGGGCGATGACGACCCTGCTCGGCCCCGCCATGGGTCCGATCATCGGCGGTGCGATCAGCGACAACTTCTCGTGGCACTGGATATTCCTGATCAACGTGCCGATCGCCGGGGCCTGCACGGCCGCTGCCTGGTTCCTGCTCAAGCCGGTCGAAACGCCGACGAAGAAGCTGCCGATCGACAAGATCGGGATGTTGCTGCTGCTGTTCTGGATCGGCTGCCTCCAACTCATGCTCGACCTTGGCCGCGACCGCGACTGGTTCGCCGACTCGTTGATCCTTGCGCTGGCGCTCCTGGCCCTGGTGGGCTTCGTCGTCTTCGTCATCTGGGAGTTGACGGAGGAGCATCCGGCGGTCGACTTGCGAATATTCCGATACCGCGGCTTCACCTCGGGGGTGTTCACCCTGGCGCTCGCCTTCGGGGCCTATTTCGCCAGTATCGTCGTCATTCCGCAATGGCTGCAGTCCTCGCTGGGGTATACCGCCTTCGATGCCGGGCTGTTGACCGCGCTCACCGCGGGGACCGCGCTGACGACTGCGCCGCTGGCCGCGAAGATGATGACCAAGGTCGATCCGCGGCTGATGATCTCGGTGTCGGTCACCTGGCTGGGGCTTATGACGCTGGTGCGGACCGGCTGGACCACCGGCAGCGATTTCTGGACCATGGCGATCCCGCAGATCGCCCAGGGCTTCGCGATGCCGTTCTTCATCGTGCCGCTGACGGTGGTGTCGCTGAACGGGCTGCGGTCCGACGAGACCGCCTCCGGCGCCGGGCTTCAGAACTTTCTGCGCACGATGGCGATCGCAATATCGACCGCGCTGGCGTTGACCGTATGGGGCAACGGCCAGCGTAGCGCGCACAGCGACCTGGCGGCCTCGCTCAATCCCGGCGACACCATGACGCGCCTGCAGAACTCCGGCTTCGGGACCGAGCAGGCGCGCCAGGTAATCGGCAGCCTGGTCGATCTGGAAGCGACCACGCTGGCGGTCGACCACACCTTTTTCGTGACCGCACTCGTGTTGTTCCTTGCCGCCGCAGTAGTCTGGATCGCGCCGCGCACCCGGGGGCAGACCGACCTGTCGAACGTTCACTGATCGCGCTGCTACAACGCTTCGCCGCCATTAATGCAAGTTGACGGGTTTATGAACGAACCGCTCGGGCATGGTTCAGCGGACCTGTGCGAAACCGTGGTTGTCAAACGACACGGAGAGTTCGCCATGAAGAAACTTTTGATCCTCGCCGCCCTTGCCGTCCCCCTGTTGTCCACCGCCGCGGCGGCGCAGCCCTATGGCTACGGTGGCCGCAACAACAACAACGACGTCCGCCGCGAGTTGCGCGAATGCAACCGCGAACTGCGCAACGCCGACTCGCGCCGCGAATACCAGCGCGAACTGCGCGAATGCCGCCGCGAGGTTGCTCAGGCCCGCAACCATGCGCGCCATTACAACCGCTACGATCGCCACGATCGTCGCTATGACAATCGTCACGACAACCGCGGTTACTATGGTCGTCATTATTGACGGGTTGAGTCAGGCCGGGCCGGGATAAACCCCGGTCCGGCCTTGCGCGCGCCGGCCCTGCTGCCACAACGGCGCGATGGCGCGCGAAGCTTTTCTTGGGATACTGCTGGGGGCGGCGCTGCTGCTTCCCGGCTGCTCGCCGCACAGCCCGGCCAGCAACCCACGTGGCTTCAATTCGCCCGCCTCCAGCCTACCCACGCACAGCCTGCACACGCACGGCCGCTACACCGACAAGCGGCTGTACCGCGAGATCACCGCAGCGGTCGCCGATGGTGCCTCGTACTATGCGGCGGCAGCTCGCCTCCAGCGCGCCCACGGTTATCCGCTGAAGCCGAGCGTCACCGTCCGGCTGCCCACTCTCGCGTTCATCGGCGCGGCTATCGGCTGGGGATGGCTCCGCGCCGTTGCCTTCGCCTTGCTCGCCGCGGCGATGCTCGCGTGGTTCCTGGCCTTGCGCGGCAAGGTCACCTTGCCCGAACGCATTGCCGCCGCGGTCGCCGTCGGGGCGAACTTCGGGATGCTGACCGGCGATCCGCTGATCATTCACGAGCGCTGGGCCGGCTTGTTCCTGACCCTGGCGCTCGCCCTGCGCATCGGCCGGCGCGAGCGCTGGATCCCGGTGCTGGCCCTCGCCGCCGCCGCCGTGGCGGTGCGCGAACTGGCGCTGCCGTTCGCGCTGCTCGCGCTGGCCTTTGCGGCGTGGGAAGGCCGGCGACGCGAGACGCTTGCCTGGGCGGCGCTCGTCGCCCTGTTCGTCGGCGTCATGGCGCTGCACTTGCATCTGGTCGCGGCGCAAGTCAGGCCCGGCGACCTGGCGAGCCAGGGCTGGTGGCCACCAGGCGGGCCGCTGATGGCATTGACCGCGATCGCGGAATCATCGCCGCTGCAATACCTGCTCGTTCCGCTGGGGATGGGGCTGGCGGCGCTGCCGCTGGCCGGATGGCTGGCGCTCGGCGGGCGCGATGGCTGGTTCTGCACGGCCGTGTTCGGCGGCTATGCCCTGATGTTCGCGCTGTTCGCCCGGCCGGACAATTTCTACTGG
>JBDSOM010000183.1:0-4904 GCA_039914785.1 Novosphingobium sp. | reverse complement strand
AACCGACCCGGCGCAGTAGACTGTGCCGGGTCAGATCTCGGTTCGCGTCTGCCCCTGCCAGAGCAGGTGCGCGGGGGCAACTAGGTGACAGGAAATATCATGTCAACCCTACTTTGCGTAATATTGTTTCAAGTATAGCCCCATAGTCGAAGTTTTCCGTCTCGAACCTCGGCCATGCTCCGGGGGGTTGCCGGCGAAACCAGGTGTATTGCCGCTTGGCGTAGTTTCGGGTCGCCTGTGCCCCGCGCCGGATCGCTTCGTCCAGCGACCACGCCGCCTGCAAGTATCCGGCGATGTCCGGTACGCCGATCGCCCGCATCACCGGCAGCGCGGGATCGAGGTTGCGGGCGAGCAGCGCGGTGACTTCCGTGATGGCGCCGGATTCGACCATGCGGGCGAAGCGCAAGTCGCACCTGGCGTAAAGGGCTTGCCGGTCGGGTAACAGGATGGCCGGGTGGAGTTCGACGCCTTCGCCGATCCCGCCGCTGTGCTCGCCTTGCCAATCGGCGAGCGTCCGCCCGGTGGACCGGACGACTTCGAGCGACCGGGCGATGCGCGCGCTGTCGGCGGGATGCAGCACGGCCGCGCGCGCAGGGTCCTCGGTCTGCAACGTCGCATAAGCGTCGGCGATATCGAGGGTCCGCACCATCTGCCGGACCGCCGGATCGATCGCGGGCACCGGCGCGATTCCATCGAGCAGCGTGCGCAAATAGAGCCCGGTCCCGCCCACGAGAATCGGCACCGCCCCGCCGGCATGCGCCGCCGTGATCTCCGTGCGCGCCGCCGCCGCCCAGTCCGCCGCCGAACACGCCGCCGCGCCGTCCCAGGTCCCGAACAGGCGGTGCGGGAGGCCGTGCATCTCCGCCTTGGTCGGGCGGGCGCTCAGTACTGCCAGATCGGCGTAGACTTGCGCGCTGTCGGCATTGATCACCACCGCCGGCCGTCCGCGCTGCTCCAGCGCCAGGGCAAGGCGCACGGCAAGATCGCTCTTGCCGCTCGCGGTAGGCCCTGCAATGAGCGCCAGCGGCGGGCATTTCCCGCCGGCAACATTGTCAGATTTAGGGGACTCCCTAGTGCTCATCGCCCGCCTCTTAGCAGAGACCGCCACACTTGCCGCAACCCTCGACAACGCGCGCGACGAACTGGCCGCCAACGGCTGGCCGGTCGCGATGGCCGAGCCGGTGTGCAGCGGGATGGAGGCGATCGAGCTGCTGCTGCCCGAGGGAGATCCGGTCGGCGTGCGCGCCGTGCTCGACCGCCATTTCCGCCCGAGCGACGTGCTTGTTTCGAACCAGCTCATCGCGCTGCCCCGCGTGTTCGTGTCGGATATGGATTCGACGATGATCGCGGCCGAATGCATCGACGAGCTCGCTGACTTCGCCGGGCTCAAGCCGCAGATCGCCGCGATCACCGAGCGCGCGATGCAAGGCGAGCTCGACTTCGCCAGCGCGTTGGCCGAGCGGGTCGCGCTGCTGGCCGGCTTGCCCGAAGGCGCGATCGGGGAATGCCTGGCGACGCGGATCGCTCCGATGCCCGGCGCGAAGGCGTTGGTCGAGACGCTGAAGGCGCTGGGGTGCCGGACGGTGCTCGTCACCGGGGGCTTCCACCAGTTCGCCGATCCGGTGGCCGAACAGCTTGGGTTCGAGCGGGTGGTCGCCAACACGCTGGAAATCAGCGGCGGCAAGCTGACCGGCGGGCTCGTTGGCGGAATCACCGACAGCGCGGTCAAGCGCACCGTGTTGCTGGAGGAAGCCGCCTTGCTCGGCAAGAATACCGTGAGCCTGGCGATGGGCGACGGCGCCAACGACATCCCGATGCTCGAAGCGGCGACTTACGGCTTGGCCTTCCGCGCCAAGCCCAAGGCGCGCGACGCGGCGGATGGCTGGATCGACCGTGGCGATTTGACTGCGGTGCTGGAATTGCTCGGGGTCAGGCGTAGCGATTGGGTTTGGGAGTAGGGGCCTCTTAATTCCCGCTCAAATCGCTCGCATCCAGCGCCCCGCCGTCCATCCAATCGCGGAAGAAGCTCTCGTTGGCTTCCTTAAGCTTCGCCACCGATACCGCGAATCCGGAACCCTTGACCACGTCCCCGCCCGTGGTGCCGATCCGCGTCATGGGGATGCCTGCCGCCTGGATCGTGTCCGCCGCGGCGCTGGTCACGATGTAGCGGGCCTGGTCCTCGCCGAACGCGGTGAAGTGGTCACCGATCTGTTCGAGTTCGCAGCCGATCCCGCTCGCCATCGCCATTTCGGCGAGTGCCACCAACAGCCCGCCGTCCGAAACGTCGTGCACTGCGGAGACTTTGCCGTCGGCGATCAGCTGGCGGATGAATTCGCCATGCGCACGCTCGGCGACCAGGTCCACCGCCGGCGGCGGGCCTTCTTCGCGGCCGTGGACTTCGCGCAGCCATAGCGACTGCCCCAAATGTCCGTTGTTCTTGCCGATCACGAAGATCGCGTCGCCGGCCGCCTTGAAGGCGATCGTCGCGGATTTGGTGTAGTCCTGCATCAGGCCCACGCCGCCGATCGCCGGGGTCGGCAGGATCGCGGAG
Source organism: Novosphingobium sp. (assembly GCA_039914785.1). Lineage (GTDB taxonomy): Bacteria > Pseudomonadota > Alphaproteobacteria > Sphingomonadales > Sphingomonadaceae > Novosphingobium. Next base: position 2,353 of record JBDSOM010000183.1, on the reverse strand, counting down.
CCGCCGCCGGTCGCCTTGCTCTCGTTGTAGAGGCTGACGTTGCCGCTCACGATGGGGTAGTCGAGCGCGCGGCAGGCGTCGCCCATGCCTTCAAGGCAACCGACGATCTGGCCCATGATCTCGGGGCGCTGCGGGTTGGCGAAGTTCAGGCAGTTGGTGATCGCCAGCGGGGTCGCCCCGACGGCGCTGATGTTGCGGTATGTCTCGGCTACTGCTTGCTTGCCGCCTTCGTAGGGATCGGCGAAGCAATAGCGCGGCGCGCAATCGGTGCTCATGGCGAGGGCCTTGCGCGTGCCGTGGACCCGCACCACCGCGGCGTCGCCGCCAGAGCGCTGCAACGTGTCCGCACCAACCTGGCTATCGTACTGTTCCCATATCCACCGCCGCGAGGCGAGGTCGGGGCAGGCGATCAGCGTGAGCAAGTCCGCGCCCAGGTCGCTGCTGCCCGGCACGTTCGCAAGCGGCGCCGGCTTGGGCGTCGGCACGTGCGGACGGTCGTAGAGGGGCGCATCGTCGGCGAGCGGGCCGAGCGGGATGTCGCAGACCACTTCGCCGCCGAATTCCAGCACCATGTGGCCGGTGTCGGTCACTTCGCCGATCACCGCGAAGTCCAGCTCCCACTTCTTGAAGATCGCCTCGGCCATCGGCTCCTTGCCCGGCTTCAGCACCATGAGCATCCGCTCCTGGCTCTCGCTCAGCATCATCTCGTACGGCGTCATCGCGTCTTCGCGGCATGGCACGGCGTCCATGTTCAGGCGGATGCCCGCGCCGCCCTTGCTCGCCATTTCGACCGAGGATGAGGTCAGGCCCGCGGCACCCATATCCTGGATCGCGACGATCGCGTCCGTTGCCATCAGCTCCAGGCAGGCTTCGATCAACAGCTTCTCGACGAAGGGATCGCCGACTTGCACGGTCGGGCGCTTCTCTTCGATGTCCTCCCCGAAATCGGCGCTGGCCATCGTCGCGCCGTGGATGCCGTCGCGCCCGGTCTTGGAGCCGACGTAGACGATCGAATTGCCCAGGCCCGTCGCGGCCGAATAGAAGATCTTGTCCTGGTCCGCGACGCCCACGGTCATCGCGTTGACCAGGATGTTGCCGTCGTAGGCCTTGTGGAAATTGGTCTCGCCGCCGACCGTCGGCACGCCGACGCAGTTGCCGTAGCCGCCGATCCCCGCGACCACGCCCTGGACCAGGTGCTTCATCTTGGGATGGTCGGGCCGGCCAAAGCGCAGCGCATTGAGGTTGGCGACGGGCCGGGCACCCATCGTGAAGACATCGCGCAGGATGCCGCCCACGCCGGTCGCCGCGCCCTGGTAGGGCTCGATGTAGCTTGGGTGGTTGTGCGACTCCATCTTGAAGATCGCCGCCTGCGGCTTTCCGTCAGGACCGGGGCCGATGTCGATCACGCCGGCGTTCTCGCCGGGGCCGCAGATCACCCAGGGGGCCGTGGTGGGCAGCTTCATCAGGTGGCGTTTGCTCGACTTGTACGAGCAGTGCTCCGACCACATCACCGAGAAGATGCCGAGCTCCAGCAAGTTGGGCTCGCGGCCCAGCGCGGCGAGGACATGCGTGTATTCCTCCTCCGACAGCCCGTGGGCGAAGACGACATCGGGGGTGATCTGGCTGGATGAGTCTGACATGATGGCCCGCGCATTAGCGGCGCTTCGGCGGCCTTGCTAGTCGGCATGAGCGGTTTTGCCGATGCCGATATGGCCAAAGATCGGCGCGACCCGCCTTGACCCTGCGCCGCGCGCCCGTCATTGCTCGGCGATGGACCAAGGTAGCCCAGATATTGCCGGAATGACTTTCGAGGACGCGCTGAAGGCGCTGGAGGACGTGGTCCGCCGGCTGGAAAGCGGCGACGTGCCGCTCGACGATTCGATCACGCTTTACGAACGCGGCGAGGATTTGCGCAAGCATTGCCAGGCGCGGCTCGATGCGGCGCAAGCGCGGATCGAGAAGATCGTCGCGGGACCTGACGGCCAGGTCGCGGGCGTCCAGCCCTTCGACGGCGCCCAATCCTCCGCCAGTACCGGGCGCTAGGCGTGTCGGAACTGACGCTGAAGGACGGGCTCCTTGCCGACGGCATCACCCGTATCCAGTCCGACGTCGATACCTTGTTCGATTTGATGCTGCCGGTACCGAGCGACCCCCGCTCGCGGCTTTACGAGGCGGTGCGCTATGCGGTGATCGGCGGGGGCAAGCGCTTGCGCCCACTATTGCTGGTGGCGACCGCGGAAATGTACGGCGTCGACCGTGCCGCCGCGGTCCGCGCTGGCGTCGCGCTCGAGGCGATCCATGTCTATTCGCTCATCCACGACGACCTGCCGTGCATGGACAACGACGACCTTCG
>JBDSOM010000139.1:0-9420 GCA_039914785.1 Novosphingobium sp. | reverse complement strand
TGATCGCCCCACCTTCGCCGCGCGCGTTGCCGAAGTGCGGCGCAAGCTGCCGATCGGCGCGGTGATCGAGCAGCACGTCAAGCTCTCGGGCTCGGCGTCGAGCCGCAATCGGCGGGGCAAGTGCCCGTTCCACAGCGGCAACTCGCCCAGCTTCAGCGTCAAGGATGGCGATAAAGCCGATGGCTTTGGGCATTGCTTCGGTTGTGCCTGGCATGGCGACGTCGTCAGCTTCGTCCGCGACATCGCCGGGCTGTCGTTCGTCGACGCGCTCAGCGAGTGCGAGCGCAAGGCGGGGATCTCCGACGGCGGGAGCGGCCACGCCGGCGCGGGGCCGGTCCAGCGTGAGCGCAACGTCGCGCCAAAGCGGGCTCGCCAGCGCGAGCTGATCGAGCCGATCGAGATGGCGCGTGAGATCTGGCGCAGGGCAGCGCCCAACCGCGATGCGGTGCGCCGCTACTTCCTTGGCCGGGGCGTGCCCGCGGCGGTGTTGACCGACCGGCGGATGAGCGCGTTCCGCTATCTTGCCGAATGCCCATGCGTGTCGTGGGATCGGGGTGCGGGAGCCGATGGGCGGACCAGCACCGCGCCGCCCGCCGGGCTGCCGATCGCGCCCGCCATCATGGCGATGATGCGCGTCCCGACCCGGATGGAGGGCGACACCGGGCACTGGCTCGAATGGGTGCCGACCGGGCTGCACGTCACCTATCTGAACCCGGCCGGCGACGGCACGATGATCCGGCGCAAGCCCTGGGCGAAGCCCGACGATGCCGACCCGCTGTTGCCCAAGCGCCGGATGCTCGGGCCCGCGGCCGGCGCGTGCATCCTGCTCGAGGAGTACCGGCCCGGCGCGCACCTGTGGATCGGCGAGGGCAATGAAACGGTGTTGTCGGGGATGGCGCTGGCCGGCGCGGACGAGGCGGCGCTGGCCGTCGCGGTGCTGAGCCTCGACAACCTGCAGGGCGGGATGCGGATGTGGAAGAACCGAACTTGGCCGCTTCATGCGATCGCGCCGGATCCGGAGCGGCCCGCCTTCCTCGTCCCGGGTCACCGCGGCCCGGTCACCGGCCTGATCGACAGCGACATGAGCCCGCTGCGCGGCATGAAGGACCAGCGCACCGGCGCGCCGCTGGGCGAGGCGGTGGTCGAGCGCAAGGGCGGGCCGATCGTGCGCCGCGCGATCACCGGCGCGGAGCGCGCGCGGATCTGCGGCGAGCTGTTCGTCAAATCGTGGCGCGCGGCGGGGGCGAACCCGGTCGACGCGCTGCGGGCGCCGATGGGGATGGATTTCAACGATGCGGCGCGGGCCGCGAAGGAGGCGGTATGACGGTTGACGACCTGATGGACCTACCGCGCGACGCGGTGATCGACATGATCGCGGCCAGCGCGGACACGGGCATGATCCTGGAGTGGTTCCGGGTGGCGCAGCGGCGGATCGCGAACATCCGCGATGATGTGGAAAGCTACAAGTTCGTCGGCACTGCCGACCCGGATTGGCTGCGCCGCACCGGCGGATACCTCTCGCACCTGACAAAGGTGAAGCGGTGGACCGGCGATCGGCTGATCGAGCTGGGACTGACCCCGCCGTGGCCGCCCAGCGATCCGCGGGTGCGCGAGAACCGGCTGCTCGAGGCGCGCGTCCGCAAGCTGACCGCAGCGTTGCGCGCCGCCAACGTGGCGATCCCCTCATGAGCGACAGCTGGCAGGCGGGCGACCGGGCCCAGGTCATCGAGCGTGCGGATCTTCGCGGCCGAAACGGGCATCTCGCCTGCGGCGGGCGCTTCCTGCGACCCGGCGCCACGTATCAGGTGCGCGCGATACTGCAGCGCGACGGCGACCAGCTGCTCGATATCGGCGTGCGTTCGGGTCCGAAGCTGGCGCAGCGGTTCCGCAAGGTGCCGCCACAGCGGACCAGCATGGTCGCCGATCGGCGCGCCCCGGTGGATCGCGAGGTGTTCGCGTGAAATTGGAACCTTGCCGATACTGCGGCGGCGCCAAGCGCTTCCAACTTGTGTCATGCGTGTCGGACCATGCCTGGGCAGACTGCTTTTGCGTCAAGGCGCAGACCGAACGCCCGGCAACCAGCGCCGATGAGGTGGAGCTACTGCGGGCGGCGGCACAAAACCTGCTGCCATTTACGTCACACAGCGTCGGCTGCGCGATATATCAACGCTCGTGGATTAACGGGGAGCCTCCGTGCACCTGCGGCCTTGATCTCGCCCGCGCAGCTCTGTCCGGCTCAGGGGAGGGGGCCGCATGAGCCAGGACCCGCTCGACGGCCGTCGCGACCCGAGCTCCGGGCACAGCAAGGATCTGCTGATCGGCTTCATCCGCGCGGTGAAGGACCTGCGCGAGCAGGTGCGCGAACTCAACGCGGACAAAGCCGAAGTCAAGAAATCGGCGCGGGATGCCGGGTTCGACGGGGTCAAGATCGAGGAAGTCGTGCGCTGGATGGAGAAGTGCGACAAGCACGGCCGCGATGTGATGGACGAGAGCGAGGCGCTCTACGACCTCTATCGCGGCGTGATCGACGGTAAGGGCCTCGACTTCGACGAGATCATGGACGACGCCCGCGATCGCGCGTTGCTCAAGATCTTCGCCCCCGACGACCAGAGCGCGCCAAAGGCGCCGACGCAGAAGCAGCAGGCCGCCAATACGGCGCTCGCTTATGCGGCGGTCAGCAAGATGAATCGGGGCTCATGATGGGCTATCCCGAAACCCCGCCGGCTCGGCTGAGCTCGGACCCGGCGCATCCCGACTTTCACCCCAGCTATCGCCGCGTTGGCGTGCGCATCGATGGCGTCGAGCGAACCGACGTCAAGCGCTACGACGTCGCGGGCGGCGTGTTCGTCGCCGGCTTCGTGCCCCAGGTGGTCGCGGGCGCGATCGAACCGTACTGGCGCTGGGAAGAGTCGCGCCAGGAGCGCCGCGCCCGTGAGCGTTGGGACGCCTCGCATGGGGCCCGAGCATGAGTTGCTACGTTCAACCTTGGAACGCCGACGAGTGGGGTGTGACGCCGGACGACTATCGCGAGATGAGATGGGAACACGACCGCCACATGCTTGGCCAGCGGTGGAAGGCTCTGCGCACGCTTTGGGGTGCGCCCGTAGTCGATGCCTGGAGCACTGCTCACCGAGCGGACGGAGTGACCAACTACACAGCTAATCGCGATGGGGACTGGACGCTTTGGCGCGCGATTAGGGCAACCATCGGCATCGTCCTGGGCCTCTACTGGCATGACGAAATCGAAAAACGCCACCGTGCTCGCCACGGCTTCACGGGAGGGCTCGATCTGGCCTTCTGGGACGCTGGCTCGATCTACGGCGGCTACACCTCGGATTGCGTGTGGCTCTACCCGGGTTGCCGCGTTTTCATCTTCAATGAGAGTGAGACGAACCTGTGAGCGGGGGACATGCCAAGCCTTGGCTGCGCCGCGTGGCGCTCGCGGCAGTGTCCGGCATGTCCGACAGCGATGTCGAGCAGTGCGGCTTCCAGATCATGCTCGATGCGATGCGTGCAGCCTATGCGGCGCGTTATCCAACTCCGGAGCGCCCCAAGTGCCATTGCCCGGCCGCGACGATCGCGCGGGTCGAGCGCGGCGGGACGTGCGGCGGCGGCGGTTGCCCGTATGGGGGTGACTTCTGACCGACGCGCTCATCCCTGTTCCGGTTGATGACCCGCTCCGCCTGGCCTGGTTCGAGTGTAACGACTTCGGCAACGGCCGGCGGCTCGTCGAACTGTCGCGCGGGCTGCTCAAGTGGGTCGATGACAAGTTCTGGGTGGCCTTCGACGGGCAGCGCTGGTCCGAGCGCGAGGGCGGCTATCGGGCCCGGGCGCTCGCCCACGAAGTCGCGCAGCATATCCATGACGAGGCGGCCGCGCTGGGCGCGCTGGTGGGCGATCCCAAGTCTCCGAACGCCCAAGGCCTGATCGAGCGGTTCGGGGACTGGTGCTCGCCCCAGCTGGCGACCGACCGCCTGACGATGCTGCACAAGCACGCGATCAAGTCCGGCAATGCCGCCCAGACGGCGGCGATGCTGACCCAGGCGAAGGACATGGGCCCGATGCGCGCCTGGTCCGAAGATTTCGACGTCGATACCCTGACGTACAACGTCGCCAACGGCACGCTGCGATTCCGCAAGCAGGACGGCGGCCGGTGGGGCGTGGTGTTCCAGGAGGGCCACGAGCCGACCGACATGCTGATGCAGATCGCCAATGTCGATTACGATCCCGCCGCCACGTGCCCGATGTGGACCGATCGCCTCGCGCTGGTGCAGCCCGACGACGGGCAGCGCGCGATCTTCCCGCGGATGTACGGTCAGACCCTCACCGGCCTGACCGACTGCGAGGAGTTCTACGTCCACAAGGGCCGAGGCGGCGATGGCAAGACCAAGACCCACGAGATCATCGCCGAGATCCACGGCGACTATTACCGCCATTCGCCGGTGAAGACCTTCCTGCAGGCCAGTTTCCAGAAGTCGGGCAGCGAGCACCGGAGCGACCTCGTCCGGCTCAAGGGCGATTACCGCATGATCCTGACCGACGAGCCGCCGCCGCGGGTGACCTGGGACGGCGAGACGCTCAAGCAGTTCACCGGGGGCGGGACGATCACCGCGCGCGGGAGCGGGGCGGTGACGGAGATCACGTTCAAGCCGCGCGGCAAGCTGTTCGTCGAGGTCAATCCGCTGCCCAACATGCCCGGCGACGACAAGGGCTTTCGCCGGCGCTTCCGCCTCGTGCTGTGGCCGGTCGACCTGGCGCGCATCGAGGGCGGGTTCGAACCGCCCGAGCAGCTGCGCCAGCGCCTGCTGACCGAAAAGAGCGGGATCCTCAACTGGATGATCGCCGGATGCCTCGACTGGCTTGGCGATCGGCGCGTGCCGGTGCCGGATATCGAGACCGAGGCGCTGGTGGACTTCTGGGCGCAATCGAGTCCGTTCGGGGAATGGATCGACGAGGCGTGCGACCTTACCGATCGGGAGGCCACGGAAAGCCCGGGCGTGCTGCTGACCGCGTTCAAGGCGTGGATGGTCGCGGCCGGGCAGGAAGAGGAAGCGGTCAAGAAATGGAACCCGACGAAGTTCGGGCGCGAGCTGACGCAGCGGCAGATTATCTCGGTCAAGAACCGCATCGGGAACAAAGTGCGGCGCGGGATCAAGCTGCGCGCGGCCGACCCGCTGTTGCGTGATCATGACGGCGCTTCCGGCGCGGAGCGCAACGCAGGGCCGGCGAAGCCGGCCGCCGCTGCGGACGATCTCGGGTGGCCGGCCGACGAGGACTTCGGCGACGATCTGGGCGGCGATCCGCTCGGGGGTGGCGCATGAGCGGGCACAACATGTGGGGGACGGACGGTGACGGACAGTTGGCCGGAACTATCCGTCATTCGGGGGCGGCGCGGATGCGGCTCGCTGCGGCGGTGGCTGGCGCGGCGCTCGCTCGGGCCGCGACGGACGGTTCGGACGGACGGTTGGCGGATGGTTTGGCGGTCAACGGTCCGTCGCTCAAGGGCGCGGATTTGCGGGAGTAAGGGATGGTGACGGACAGTGACGGACGGTTTGGCGGCGGCGGTTCCTCATACCTGTGTGCGCCCCCACATGCGGCCCTCGACTGACAACCATCCCAACTGTCCTTCACTCTCCTTCATCAATATCTAGAATTAGGAATTGGAAATGGTCTCGATACTTCGCAGTGACATCGATCAGGCCAGGGAAGCGCTGCCCTCCCCGGGTCGCCGGCCGTGGGAACGGACGGGCTCGGTCGATGTCGAGGTGCTGGCGAGCTGGGCCTATGGGGTGCAGATGGTCGACCGCTTCGAGCAGGCGGGCCTCCACGCCATTGAGCGGGCGGCCTCGGGCTTCGAGCCGAGCGCGCTGTCGGCGTGCGGCGTGGGGCAGTTGATGCAGATCAACCACCTTGGCGCGCGCATCGATCGCAGCGGTGGGATCGTCCGCGACGACTGCCATCCGGCGGCGCTGGCCGTGGCCGCTTGCGTCGGGCTCTGCGAGCAAGGGCGCAAGGTGCGGCATCACGCGCTGTCGGGCGTGCGGCCCTCGGCCTGGGTATCGCCCGAGCACAAGGTGCGGCCGACCGTGTGGGTCAAGCAGGGCGAGGTCGCCCAGGTTGAATACCAGGGGCCGGGCCGCAAGGGCGGCTATTGCCAGGTGATCATCGCGTGGGATGCGAAGCGCGAGGCGTGGGGCCGCGACGACTATCGCCAATGGTGGGCGGGGCTGCACCAGCTGACTTGGCAGTTGTCGCGGCGGGCGCTCGGGTTCACGGTGACAGGCCCGGCCGCGCCGGCGGAGCCATGGAACGACGGATCGGTGAAACGGGCCAAAGCGAGTCCGATTGACCTTGACGAAGGCGAGGAGGCCGGGGGGCACCCCCCTCGCGGGTCCTCCCAGCGCCCCCCGCCGCAATGAGGTGCGGCAGCGCATTGCGTGAGGGTTTCCACTTTTTTTCTACAAGTCGCGGTTTTGTTTGGGTTTTTGGACGGGGATAGGGGTCGGTCTTAGTGTCGTTGGTGGTCAATCTCGATGAATTCTCAGAGCTGTGCGGGGTCACGGCCGAGACGATGCGAGTGCATGTCCGCGACGTCGAAGGCACTCCGGCCTGGCTGATCGAGCGGGGTAGCCGGGGCCGGGATTACAAGATCGATCCGACCGGCGGGCTCGCCTGGTGGAAGGCGAAGCGTGAGGATGACGAGAACGCCAGTGCCGAGCGACAAGCCGAGCTGGCGCAGCTGCGCTTCGACCTGCTGGGCGATTCGGTCGAGACGCAGGAAGGTCTGACGTTTTCCGGGCGCCAGCGGAAGGAAGAGTTCGAGGCCGCGCTCACCCGGATCAAGCTGCGCCGGACGATGGGCGAACTGATCGAGGTGGCCGAGCTCGAAGCGAAAGCGACCGGCGCGGTCGTCGAGCTGCGTCGCCAACTGCTGCTGCTCCCGGCCGAGTTCGCCGTCGCCGCCGGGCTTTCCCCGGAAGAGGTCAAGCCGCTCGCCGACATGATCGAACGCGCCGTCACCGCCTTCGTCACCGGCATGCCTTCGCCGATGAAAGGCCCGGTCGATGCTTGATTTCGGCCAGGACGAGCAGCTCGCCTTCGCCGCGCCCGTCGACCTGGTCGCGCGGATATATGCCGAGCTGCGCTTCCCCGAAGTGGTCTCGGTGTCTGAGTCCGCGCGGCGGCACCGCATGCTGCAGAACCCCGGCGCCTATAGCGGGCCGTGGGGCGATGGGCCGCACTTCACCGGACACCTCGACCGGCCCATGGACTGCCTGGGGAAGGGATCCGGCCACCGCGAGGTCGGCGTCTTGGGCCCGTCGCAGGTGGGAAAGTCGGAGATTGGCAACAACTGGCAGCTGCACTCGGTGTGCTACGACCCGGCGGACCTCCTCTTCATTGGGCCCGATCGCGTCCTGATCGAGTCCTACGTCAAGAAAGAGTTCGACAAGATGGTCGAGCTCGCCCGGGCGCACGGCAATGTTCCCGCGATGGGCGACAAGCTGCTGCCAGGGGCTGGTGCCGACACCTTGAGCCTCAAGCGGTTCCGCGGCGCGGATTTCTTCTTCTACTGGCCGACGGGCGGCCGCTTGCGCGCCCTGCCGTTCTCACGGATCCGCGTCGATGACATGGACGAGATCGCGACCGACATTTCCGATCAGGGCGACATCGTCTCGCTGGCCCGAGGCCGGATGGGATCGTTCGCCGCCTTCGGCCAGACCATGCTCTACGTGAATTCGTCACCGAAGCTGGGCGCGCGATCCGGGATCGAGGCCTTCGTCGCCGCCGGCACGGCCGAACGGCTGTGGGTCGATTGCCTGATGTGCGGGGCACCCTTCGCGCTCTACGGGGACAGGCTTGATTTCGACCGCCTTGGCACTCCGCGCGATGCGGCTACGTCGGCCTCGGTGGTCTGCCCGGGCTGCGGCGGCGCGCACTTGCAGCGAGACAAGCGCCGGCTGCTCCAGACCTTTCGCTGGGTCGGCAAGGGCGAGGAGGCGGTGTCGCGGCGCGAGGAGGCGGCGGGCAAGATCGGCGAGCTCGAGCCCAATGCCCGCGCCGGGTTCTACTTCGACGGGCTGTTCGGTTTCCGCCCCTGGTCGGAGATCGCCGAGCTGGGGCGTGAGGCCGAGCTGAGCCTTGAGTTCGAGCAGGACGACAGCAAATTGAAGGCCTGGGATCAGACCATCATCGGGAGGAACTATCGCGAGCGGTCTTCGGGCGAGGCACCGGTCAGCGAGGACGAACTGGAGAAGCGCGCCAAGGCTTCGCCATACGTGCTGCGCGAAGTGCCGCCGGGCGTCGAAGTGTTGATCGCCTCGATCGACCAGCAGGGCAACCGCTTCGAGGTCGCGGTCTGGGGCTTCGGCGCGGACTTTCGGGCATGGCTGATCGATCGGTTCGCTGTCGTCTCCGTGATCGGGGCCGACGGCCGCCCGCGCCCGATCGCGCCGGCGCGGCAGCCCGAGGACTGGGCCGCGCTTCATCCGCAGGTGATGAGCCTCACCTATCCGCTCGCCGGTGCGCCGCACTTGCACATGAAGATCTTCAACACGATCGTCGACACCGGCGGCGGCGGCACGACCGACGACGCGGCTACCGACAACGCCTTTGCCTGGCGGCATTCGATGGTCACCGGCGACGTCGCTTCCGGGCGGAAAGCCCTGCCGCCGACCGCGATCACGCTGGTCAAGGGCGGGAATAAGCCCAATGCGAAGACCCTGCCGCAGCCAACCGTCGATGTGAAGCGCCAGATCAAGGGGGCGCCCCAGGCCGAGCTCTACGTGCCGAACGTCAACAGGCTGAAAGGTGTGCTCGATCGCCGGCTGAACCGGAAGTCGGATGGGCCGGGCTATATCTCGTTCCCGCGCGACATCGATCCCAAGTACCTCGCCGAGTTGCGCGCCGAGACCAAGGTCGGCGATCTCTGGATGCGTGAGCCGCACCGCAACAATGAAACCTGGGATCTGTACGTTTACGCCTACACGGTGGTGCTTCGTTTCGGCGAACGCGACGCGAGCCTGGCATGGGTACCGGAGTGGGCGCGGCCGCCGCGGGGTGGTCCGGCGAGCTTGGAGAAGCGGCCGATCGAGCCCGCGCGGAACGAGGCCGGCGACGTCATCAACGATGAGTATCCGGAAGCGTCGTCGGTGGTGCGAATCGGTAAGCCGGTGGCACCGCGGCGGGGAGGCCAAAAGCCACGCCGCGGCATCCGTTCTGTGCGTGCCGGGTAAAATCGACAGGGGTCCGGCGGCGAACGTGCCTGCCTGAAAAATGGGCGCATCGATTTAAGGTGCTGAATTAAAACAAAAGATTAAGCCGGCTCGCTGGCTTGAATTAGCTCCAATTGTTTGACAGCTTCAGAAGCATAGAATTCCTGCGTCAGACGAGACCCGCCCGGTGAAAGCCTCGGCGGGTTTT
>JBDSOM010000173.1:0-8159 GCA_039914785.1 Novosphingobium sp. | reverse complement strand
CGGCATCGTTCCGACAACACCGGAGCGATCGTCGCTGGCGGGATCATCGGCCTGGCACTGGGCGCGATCATCGCATCGAGCGCCAACGACCGCCACCGCAACGACCGCTACGCCGATCGCGGGTGGCAGTACCGCGACGGGTACTATTGGGATGGCGAAGGCCGGCGCTACGACCGCAACGGCCGCTACGACAACCGTTATCAGCCGCGCGGCAACTACGGCGGCCAGGGTTATTATGGCGGCGGCAACTATGGCGGCGGCTATTACGGCGGCGACAGCTACGGCTACTGAGTTCTCCGACGGGAGAAATGGGACGGGCGTCCGGTCATCCGACCGGGCGCCCGTTTCATCGACAATGGATGAAAGTTAACATCGGGTTCAGCGGCGCAAGCGCTTGATCAGGCAGTTCTAGTCCGACTCGGATCCGGTTGATCGAGCGGCCAGCATGGGGAGTAAGCTATGTTTGGATTTGTGAAGAAAGCGGCCCTCGGAGCGGTCTTGGCCGCGACCGCCTTGGCCGCAACGAGCCCGGCGCAAGCGCGTGATCGCTGGGATCGCGGCAACGACCGCGCCGCCGTCGCGGTAGGTGCGGGGGTCCTGGGTCTCGCCCTGGGCGCTGCGATCGCTTCTGACCGCCGCGATCGGTATTACGACGACCGTTATTATTACCGCAGCTATCCGCGGTATCGCAACAATTACTACTACGGCCCGCCCCCGCGGTATTACCGCTACGACCGTCCGTGGCGCGGAGACCGCTATGATCGTCGCCGCTATCGCCACTGGTGATCGCGGCCCGACGAGAAACGAAGCCCCTCCCTGACCGGAGGGGCTTTTTTTGTGTCCTCCATCCCGTTCGATGTTCTAAAGGCCGCGCCATGACCCCCGCCGATCTCCGCATCGCGCTGTTCAGCGGCAACTACAACTACGTCCGCGACGGCGCCAACCAGGCGCTGAATCGCCTGGTTGGCTACTTGCTGCGCCAGGGCGCCAACGTTCGGGTCTATTCCCCGGTGGTGGACGACCCGGCGTTTCCCGCGACGGGCGACCTGGTCAGCGTACCCTCGCTGGCGATGCCGTTCGGCCGGGGCGAATATCGCCTGCCTGCCGCCCTATCCCCACGCGTCCGGCGCGACCTTGCGCAGTTTGCCCCCAACGTCCTGCACGTCTCGTCTCCCGATCCCGTGGGTCACCGCGCGGTCAGTTGGGGTCGGAGCCGGCGGCTGCCGATCCTCGCCTCGGTCCACACCCGGTTCGAGACCTATCCACGCTACTACAACATGGCATTCCTGGAGCCGCTGGTGGAGGCCGGGCTCCGCCGCTTTTACCGCCGCTGCGACGCACTCGTGGCGCCGTCGGAATCGATGGCCCAGGTGCTGCGCGAACAGCGGATGAATTACGACGTGTCGATCTGGTCGCGCGGCGTCGACCGCGAGGTCTTCGATCCCGCCCGCCGCGACAACGCGTGGCGGCGCGGCCTCGGGCTGACGGACGACGACATCGCGATCGGCTTCCTGGGCCGGCTGGTCATGGAAAAAGGCCTCGACGTGTTCTCCGACACGATCGACGAACTGCGCCGGCGCAACATCCCCCACAAGGTCCTGGTGATCGGTGAAGGCCCGGCCCGCGACTGGTTCGAGGCGCGGCTACCCGGCGCGGTATTCGCCGGCTTCCAGGGCGGCGCCGACCTCGGCCGCGCGGTCGCAAGCATGGACGTGCTGTTCAACCCATCCGTCACCGAGACGTTCGGAAATGTCACTCTGGAGGCGATGGCCTGCGGCATCCCGGTCGTCGCCGCCGAAGCCACCGGCAGCGAGAGCCTGGTCGACGACCATGTCTCCGGCCGCCTGGTCCGCCCTGGCGCGGTCCATCACTTCGCCGAAGCCCTGCGCTGCTACATCGAAGAGCCCACCACCCGCGCCAAGCACGGCGTCGCGGGCGAGTTGCGCAGCCGGGAGTTTTCGTGGGACCGGATCAACCAGGCGGTGACCGATACGTACTTGCGACTGTTGCGGCAGAAGACCGCGGGCCGTTAAGTCCGCTCCCCCGCTCCGGGGCGAACTCGACGGCCAGGTTATGCGCCCAATGCTTGCACAACTGCTGAAGGTAGCGACTGGCGTGCTGCGTCGACACGCGGGCTTCGGCCGCGACAGTCACAGCCGTTCGATCCGTTTTGCCGCATCGTCGAGGATATCGACGATGGCGTTCTGGCGTTCCACAGCCGGTTCTTCGCCCCTCGATTGGCGCAGCACCATCATCAGGTTGCCGAGCGCGCGGGCGATCTGCGGCGGTGGGCCGCGGCGGTGGCCTTCCCCGCGTTCGGCGAGGCGGGCGATGATGCGCTCGACCTCTTCGGCCTTCCCGGCAAGCTCGGTGCGCCCCTGTTCGGTGATCGCGAAAGCCTTGCGCGGCCCGTCACCGACCGCCTCTTCGACCGCGCCTTCATCGGCGAGCAGCGATAGCGTCGGGTAAACCACACCCGGGCTCGGCGCATAGCTGCCGTCGGTCAGTTCCTCGATCGCCTTGATCAGTTGGTAGCCGTGACGCGGTTCGTCGGCGATGAGCTTAAGGAGGAGCATGCGCAGTTCGCCGCTGCCGAACATCCGCCCCCGCGCGCCACGTCCCCGGCGCCCAAATCCCCCGGGGCCGTCCTCGTCCCAGCCGCCGCCGAACGCCTCACCCCAACCGCCGCCGCCGAAACGGGCGGCCTTTAGCATTACCAACTTGGCGAAGTGTCCGCGGTCGTGATGGCCGCAATTTCGATCCATGCGCATCTGCACTAACTCCTGTGATCACTTCTAGATGCGTCTAAGATATATCTTATATTTCCCTGAGCAAGAGCCTCATGCAAATTTCTTCAAAGCGCTTATCTACCGGTCGATGCCCGACCTGTTCGCCGACGATCTTCCGCCCCCGCCCCGAGATGCTCCACGCGCCGATGCGCCGCTGGCCGACCGGCTGCGCCCGACGCGGCTGGACGAAGTCGTGGGGCAAGAGCACCTGACCGGCCCTGAGGGCGCGATCGGGCGGATGGTTGCCGCCGGCCGGCTCACCTCGATGATCCTCTGGGGCCCCCCGGGAACCGGCAAGACGACGACCGCGCGGCTACTCGCCGATGCCGTGGGGATGCGCTTCGTCGCGATCAGCGCGGTGTTCACGGGAGTGGCCGACCTCAAGAAGGCGTTTGCCGAAGCCGATTTGGCGGCCAAGGCGAGCCAGGGCACGAAAGGCCGCACGCTGTTGTTCGTGGACGAGATTCACCGCTTCAACCGTGCCCAGCAAGACGGCTTCCTCCCGTTCGTCGAGCGCGGCACGGTGACGCTCGTGGGCGCGACCACCGAAAACCCGAGCTTCGAGCTCAACGCCGCACTGCTCAGCCGGGCCCAGGTTCTGATCCTGCGCCGGCTCGATGCCGCGGCGCTGGAGCAACTGCTGGAGCGGGCCGAGGCGGTCGAAGGCCCCCTGCCCCTCACGCCCGAGGCCCGCGACGCGCTGATCGCGGCGGCCGACGGCGACGGGCGGTTCCTGCTCAATCAGGCCGAGACGCTCTATTCCGCAAGGATCGCGGAGCCGCTCGATCCGGCCGCCCTCGGCGCGTTCCTCCAACGACGTGTCGCGGTCTACGACAAGGACCGCGAGGGCCACTACAACCTGATCTCGGCGCTGCACAAAGCGCTGCGCGGATCGGACCCGCAAGCCTCGCTGTACTATCTCGCGCGAATGCTGACGGCGGGCGAGGAACCGTTGTATGTGTTGCGCCGCCTGGTCCGGTTCGCCAGTGAGGACATCGGTCTCGCCGACCCACAGGCGTTAACCCAGTGCCTGGCCGCGAAGGATGCCTATCAGTTCCTCGGCTCTCCCGAGGGCGAGTTGGCGATCGTCCAGGCCTGCCTGTATTGTGCCACCGCCCCGAAATCGAACGCCGCCTACATGGCCTTCAAGGAAGCCTGGCGCAGCGCGCGGGAGACCGGCTCACTGATGCCGCCGGCAAACATCCTCAACGCCCCGACCAAGCTGATGAAGGACATCGGCTATGGCAAGGGTTACGCTTACGATCACGACGCCGACGAGGGCTTCTCCGGCGCGAACTACTGGCCCGAAGAAATGTCAGAGCAGACGTACTACCGGCCGGTTGCGCGGGGGTTCGAGCGGCAAGTGCTCGAACGGATGGAATGGTGGGACAAGCAGCGCCGCGCACTGCGCGGGGAAAGCTGAGGTTACACATTGCCCCGCTTCCGCCATTTCGCGGCGATCGACTGGTCAGGCGCGGCCGGCGAGCGCCACCACGGCATCGCCGTCGCGCTCTGCGGCCAAGGGGACGCGGCCCCCACGCTGGTCCGCCCTGGCCACCGCTGGTCGCGCCGCGAGGTGCTGGACTGGCTGACCTGCGACATGCCGGCTGACTGTCTGGTTGGACTTGACCTTGGCGTATCGTTGGCTTTCGCCGACCGCGGCGCGTTCTTCCCCACGTGGGCGAAAAGCCCAACCGATGCTCGCGCGCTGTGGGCGCTGGTCGAACGCATCTGCGCCGACGACCCGCACCTCTCGGCGAACAGCTTCGTCGACCATCCCGAGGCGGCCAAGCATTTCCGCCGCCATGGCGGCCGCGAGGGTGAGCACTTCGGCGCCAATGGCGGGAAAGGTGGCCGGGGCCGCTTTCGCCTGACCGAGATCGAGCAGGAACGCGTCGGGTGCAAACCGACGAGCAACTTCAACCTCGTCGGCGCGGCGCAAGTCGGAAAGTCCACCCTCACCGGCATGCGCGTGCTGCATCGCCTCACCGGGCAGCTGCCGGTCTGGCCTATCGATCCGCTCCCGGAACGCGGCTCGGTCGTGGTCGAAATCTACACCGCGATCGCCGCGATCGCCGCCGGGCGGAGAGCCGGCCGCGCCAAAGTCCGCAGCTACGAGGACTTGGCCGCCGCGCTGGTCACGGTAGGCAGTGAGCCGGCGCCAGGCACCGGCCCAATCGACGACCACCGCAGCGACGCCCTGCTGACCGCCGCATGGCTGCGCACCGTCGCGCACCGTCCCGAACTATGGCACCCCGCCGCGATGACCCCCGAAATCGCTCGCACCGAGGGCTGGACCTTCGGCGTCCCCTGAGGCTAAGGGGCTGCGTGTGCCGGCTTAGCTCAGTTGGTAGAGCGCCAGTTTTGTAAACTGGATGTCGCGGGTTCGATTCCTGCAGCCGGCACCATTTTTCCCGCCCTGCCCCGAAGACGACATTGCCCACCGCAAGTACGTCAAAGCCGAGGCCTGACAGGGTTGGGCTAAAGCCCGAGCTTTTCGAGCGCCGAGGCGAGTTCCTGATCTATCGCCGCGTCATCCTTCGGCGAAAATCGATTGAGGGCGGTCTGGATCCGCGTCTGCGCCACCTGCAACGCCTTGTGCCGCACTGTCCGCGTTGCGTTGGTGCGCCACGACCGGCTCTCACCGAGCAGCGCTGCCCACCTGGCCTCTTCCGCAGCCAGGATGGCCAACGCAAGACGCAGGCCGTCCCGCCGGCCGTGGGCATAATCGTCGGACATCAGGGAGCTCCTTGGCACAGACTGCGCACCAGACAAATGGGCGTGGAGCATGGAAGCAGCAATGACCGTTGGCCATCTCAATAATTCTTCAAGGTGCTGCAGCTAAAGAGACTCACGGGATCGCATAACGAAGCGGAGGGACGGCAATGCAGCGGCAAATTCGTCCCGAGGACGTGCAACTCGGCATGTACATTCGCAAGTTTGGCGGCTCGTGGTTCGACCATCCTTTCTGGCGGGCGCGGTTCGTGTTGCAGACGGCAGAGGATGTTGCGACGGTCCGGCAATCGGGAGTGCCCTTCGTCCAGATCGATGAGCAGCTCGGCGCTCCACTAACGCCGCCTAGCGCGAGCCCCATCCTAGTGCCCGTCTCGGCCGGAACGCCGACGCCGACATCGCTCAAGCGGTTCCAGTCGGCCTCGCGCTGGGAAGACGATGAGAAGTCGCGCGAGCGGTTCGACCGCCAGCGCGCGAAAGCCCTGCTGGCGCGCTCGACGCAAATCTTGCGCGGGGCGTTCGCCGACGTGCGGCTCGGCCGGGCAGTGCGGATCGACGAAGTGACGAGCATTGTCGAGGACGTCGTGGAAAGCGTCGATCGGACGCCCCGCACCCTGATCGAGATGCTGCGCCTCAAGAAGAAGGACGAATATACCTACATGCATTCGGTGGCCGTCTGCACGCTGATGGTGAACGTGGCCCGCCACATGGGCCGCAGCCTGTCCGAGACGCGCGACTATGGTCTTGCCGGCCTGCTCCACGACCTGGGCAAGATGGGGATCCCGGACGACATCTTGAACAAGGCTGGCAAGCTAACCGAGGCGGAATTCCTGGCCATCCAGAACCACCCCGAGCACGGCTACCAGGTGCTGTTGAAATCCCCGAATATGCCGGAAATGGCCCTCGACGTCTGTCGTCATCACCATGAGAAAATGGATGGCACCGGCTATCCCTTCGGGCTGGCGTCCACCGATATTTCCGAGGTCGCCCGACTCGGCTCGATCTGCGACGTCTATGACGCCCTGACCTCGGAGCGCGTGTACAAGGGCGCGTACTCGCCCGTCGAAGCGGTCTCGGAGATGTGGCGCTGGCAAGGCCATTTCGACGCCGCGCTACTGTTCACCTTCATGCAGAGCATCGCGGTGTTTCCGCCGGGAATGCTCGTCCGCCTGCGCAGCAACCGCCTGGCGCTGGTACTGGAGAACAACCGGCGCTCCTCGCGACCGCGCTTGCTCACGTTCTACGCAACGGTTGAGCGGTCGTTCATAAAGGGCGAGGTCGTCGTCATCGAGGACAACCTGGCGAACGACAGTATCGTCGCGGCGGCAACCCCAGAGGAATGGGGCTTCGACGATTGGGACAGAGTCCTGCGCGACTTGCGAGGCAAGCACCCAAAACTGGTGTCGGGCTAACACCCAGGCTCGCATATGCTGACTGACCCGCTCGGTAACCAGACACTTCCGCTGTCAGACGACGCTCGCCGCCAGCCATAGCATTTGCCTCTACCTCCGAGATGCAGAAGGCGCGTTCTCTGACCGCGCCGGTCGTTTTATCTAAGCGGGATAATAAACCGAGAGGATACTGCGATGGCTGTCAGTCTGTTGCCCGACAATCCCGCCGCCTGGACTTACCACAGCTGGGAAGACCTGATGGCGATCCCGCGCGAGGAGCGCGAGAAGCTCCAGCTCGAAGCGGTTCGGATCAACTTTGCCCGGTTGCGCAACCGCATCCCGGCGCCGAAGAAGCTCGCCGACCGCCAGGGCGTCGAGACCATCGACAAGATCGAGGACGTTCTGCCCGTCTGCTTCGATCACCGGGTGCTCAAGAACTACCCCATCCAGATCATCGAGAACCGCGACTTCGCCAAGCTGACGGGCTGGCTCGACCAGCTGACCGCGCACGACCTCAGCAAGGTCGACCCGTGGAAGACCAAGCTGCCGACGTTTTTCCCCGGCTACCGCGGCGGTCATCAGACGATGCTCAAGATGATGAGCCTGTTCAACGTCGAGACGGCCGGCGGCGAGGAGCACTATTTCACGCTCTACGACACGCACATTCCCGCCGACCTGATGGCGCTGTCCGGGCGGATGCAGGCGGCCGAGGACAAGGGCGAGATCGCCAGCCTCGGGCTCGACCCGGCGCTGCTCGAACAGCGGCGGACCATGCTCGATCAGGGCCGCCGCAAAGAGGAGGACCTGGAGGTGTGGTTCGGCAAGCTGATCGAGCAGTTCAAGGGGCAGCGCGTGAAGCTCGGCGGCACGTTCGCCGACCTCTACCGGGTTGCCCGGGCCGGGCTCGACAAGGGCCTGCGCTGCGAGTTCGCGCCGGGTTCGATCCTGCAGGCGGCGGCGGCATGAAAGGCTACAAGGACGCGCCCGATGACTGGGAAGTCAGGTCAAGGAGTTCTTCGGAGTGGCCCGCCTGGGCAACCAGTACGGGTTCTCCGAATGCATCGGCAACGCCCCCCTGTGTGAGGCCGGGCATTTCCACCTGCCGCCTTACTCGGTGCCGCTGCTGATGGGGCCGGAGGGCGAGGCGCTCCCGCGCGAGGGCGTGCAGAAGGGCCGTCTCGTGCTCGTCGACCTGATCCCGCTGTCCTATTGGGGCGGCTTCACCTCGGGCGACGAGGTAACGACC
>JBDSOM010000212.1:0-12159 GCA_039914785.1 Novosphingobium sp. | reverse complement strand
GTGACCCCCCTGCTTGATTACATGGGCCGTCACGAATCGTTCCGCAAAGGCGCACTGTGGCTATAATCGACATTCCTCTCGGCCTTACTTTCGACGACGTTCTGCTGCGTCCAGGCGAGAGCGACATTGTCCCGTCCATGGCCGACACCAGCACCCGCCTGACCCGCACCATCGCGCTGAACATCCCGGTCATCTCCTCGGCAATGGACACCGTCACCGAGGCTGACATGGCGATCGTCATGGCCCAGATGGGCGGGATCGGCGTGCTCCACCGCAACCTTACCATCGAGGAACAGGTCGCCGCGGTCCGGTCGGTCAAGCGCTTCGAGAGCGGCATGGTCATCAACCCGATCACGATCGCGCCTGAGGCCACGCTGGGCGAAGCCCAGGCGATCATGAGCGCCAACCGCATCAGCGGCATCCCGGTGGTCGAGACCAGCGGCAAGCTGGTCGGGATCGTCACCAATCGCGACGTTCGCTTCGCTGCCAATCCACTGCAGCCGGTGCGCGAGCTCATGACGCACGAGAACCTCGCCACGGTGAAGCTCGGCACCAGCGGCGACGAGGCGCGCTATTTGCTGCACCAGCGCCGGATCGAAAAGCTGATCGTGGTCGACGATGCGTTTCGCTGCATCGGACTGATCACGGTCAAGGACATCGAAAAGGCCGTGACCTTTCCCAACGCGACCAAGGACGCTGCCGGCCGGTTGCGCGTCGCCGCCGCCACGACGATCGGCGACAAGGGCTTCGAGCGGACCGAGGCGTTGTTGGCCGCCGAGTGTGATGTGATCGTCATCGACACAGCCCACGGCCATAACCGCGACGTTTCGCGCGCGGTCGAGCGGGTCAAGAAGCTCTCCAATTCCGCTCAGGTGATCGCCGGCAACGTCGCCACCGCCGAGGCGACCAAGGCGCTGATCGGCGCGGGCGCGGATGCGATCAAGGTGGGGATCGGGCCGGGCTCGATCTGCACCACCCGGATCGTCGCGGGCGTCGGCGTCCCGCAGCTGACCGCGGTAATGGAATCGGCGAACGAGGCCGAGAAATCCGGCACGCCGGTGATCGCCGACGGCGGCTTGCGCACATCGGGCGACGCGGCCAAGGCGCTCGCGGCGGGAGCCTCTACGATCATGGTCGGCTCGATGCTGGCGGGTACGCAGGAAGCCCCAGGCGAGACGTTCATCTATCAGGGCCGGTCCTACAAATCGTATCGCGGAATGGGCTCGGTCGGGGCGATGTCGCAAGGCAGCGCGGACCGCTATTTCCAGCAGGACATCAAGGATCAGATGAAGCTGGTTCCCGAGGGGATCGAAGGCCAGGTGCCTTACAAGGGACCGGCCAAGGACGTGATTCACCAGCTCGTCGGCGGGATCAAGGCAGCGATGGGCTACACCGGATCGCGGACCATCGACGAGCTGCGGACGAGAGCCCAGTTCGTGCGGATCACCAACGCAGGGCTTCGCGAAAGCCATGTCCATGACGTGACCATCACGCGGGAAGCGCCGAACTATCCCTCGCGCTGACATGTCATTCGCTTTCCTCGTGTTTGCGGAACGCGTGGGGGATGAGCCTGTCCGATCACGTCGCCGCGCCCCAGCCCGCTCCCGCGAGCGGCTTCCAGCGTCATGACGCCCCAGGCCCGCGTCCAGGCCGCGATCGAAATCCTCGACCTGATCATCGCTGCCGCCCGCAACGCGGGCGCGCCGGCCGATCGCATCGTCTCCGACTGGTTCCGAGCCCGGCGCTTCGCCGGCAGCAGTGACCGGCGAGCAGTGCGCGAACTGGTCTATGCCGCGATCCGCCACTGCGGCGAGGTGCCGCACGACGGACGCGCTGCGCTGCTGACGTTCGCCCGGGTCGATCCGGCCATGGCTTCGCTGTTCGATGGATCGGCTCACGCGCCCGCGCCGATCGAGGAGGGCGAGCGCCAGGCCTGGCCGGGCGTCGCCCCGCGCTGGCTGGAACGGGCGCTGGCCGCTTCGGGTGTCGCTGGCGAAGATGCCGCCGCGTTGCTCGGCCGCGCGCCGTTGGACTTGCGGGTCAACTCGCTGAAGGCCTCGCGCGAGACGTTGGAGCTTCCGGTCCCCGCCGAGGCCACGCCGCCGCAACACGGCCTGCGGCTGCCCCACGGTGCCCAGGTCGAGCAATGGGACGCGTTCCGCGACGGACTGATCGAAGTGCAGGACACTGGCTCGCAACTCGCGTGCGAGGCGGTCGCGGCCCAGCCGGGCGAAACGATCATCGACATGTGCGCCGGCGCGGGCGGCAAGACGCTGGCGCTCGCCGCCGCCATGGAAAACCGCGGCACGTTGCTCGCCTGCGATACCGATCGTGGCCGCCTGTCCCGCCTGACGCCGCGCGCGGTGCGGGCTGGGGCCGGTATGATCGAAACGCTGCTGCTCAATCCTAACCGCGAGAACGACGCGCTCGGCAACTGGCAAAATCGCGCCCATGCCGTCTTGGTGGATGCGCCGTGCTCAGGCACCGGAACGTGGCGGCGGAACCCGGAGGCGCGCTGGCGGCTGACCGAGGCGCAGCTCGAACGTTATATCGCTACCCAGGCGCGGCTGCTCGATCTCGCGGTCAAACTGGTCCGGCCCGGCGGCCGGCTGGTCTATGTCGTCTGCTCGCTGCTCGACAGCGAAGGGGCCGCGCAGATCGGCGACCTGTTGGCGCGGCACCCAAGCTTTCGCGCCGACCTGCCGCAACTGCCATTGGGTGCCGCCAGGGGCCCCGGCATTCGCCTGACCCCGTTGCGCGACGATACCGACGGGTTTTTCATCGCGCGGCTCATCCGGCTATGATAGCGATTAAGCCGATGCGTTCGCCTGGATTCTCGGCCAAGGACTTCTTAATGCGCTATTATCCTGCTGCTATTGCCCTGTCCCTGGTGGCTGTCGTCACCGCGAGCGCCGGCTTTTCGGCCCCGCCGCAACCGCTTGACCCCCGTGCCGCAGCGCTCGTCGCCCAAGGCCGCACCGCGCTCGGCACCGGAAATATCGACCAGGCGATCGACGCATTCGAGAGTGCACTGTCGGTTCAGCCGGGCGATCCAACCATTTTCCTGGATTTGGCCGAAGCGACACGCCGCCAGGGCCTGCAGGGCAAGGCCCTCCATTATTACCGCGAAGTGCTTGAGCGCGACCCGCAGAACCTCGCGGCGATCTCGGGCGAGGGCGCCGCGATGGTCGAGAAGGGCGCGGTCGAGAAAGCCAAGCGCAACCTCGTTCGCCTGCAAGGTCTGTGCGGCGACCGGTGCGATGCGACCCAGTCGCTCGCCGCCGCACTGGCCAAAGGGCCGGCGCCGGTGATCGTGACCGCCGAGGCGGTGAAGCCCGATCCGGTGGTGACGAACTAGTTTCTTTCGTCACCCGGCCCTTCGACGATTCTGGGCCGGGATCGCGTTTCGCCGGGCCGTCAGGTCGCATCGGAGAGCCCAGCGGTCCCGGATCGAGTCCGGGACGACGCGTTGCTCAAATCAGCGCCGAGAACTCATCCAAGACCGTCCGGTAGACCCGTTTCTTGAACGGCACGATCAGCTCGGGCAGCAAGCCTGGCTCGACCCATTTCCATTCGCAGAACTCGGGAGGGTCGTGTGCAGCGATGTTCACGTCGGCGTCCTGTCCGGTAAACCGAGCGAGAACCCAGAACTGGCGCTGGCCGCGGTACTTGCCGCCCCACAGCTTGCCTAGCAACGCCTCGGGCAAGTCGTAGAGCACTTCCTCCTTGGTTTGCGCAAGGAGCGTGGCGTCGTCCTGCCCGATCCCGGTTTCTTCCCACAACTCGCGCCAGGCGGCGGCGTGGAGATCCTCGCCCTCGTCGATGCCGCCTTGGGGCATCTGCCAGAAATCGCCCTCGCGGTTGTCGATCCGCTTGCCGACGAAGACCTGTCCGGCGGAATTGACCAGCATGATGCCCACGCAGGGGCGGTAGGGGAGATCGGAAAAATCGCTCATGTGCCTCGTTTCGCAGATATCGCCGGCGCTGCCACGCAAATTCAGGCCGGGGCAATGTTTCGGGGTGCAGTATTTTCGAGCACAATGTTTCGGGGCACAATCGGGGCGAACCCGCGCTTCGTTGCCCATTCATGCTTGACTAGGCCAGCTCCCGGGCGTTTGCCTGAACCTTACGACACGCTGGGGTTTGGCCCCTGACAGATTTTCTGAATTGTGCCGAAAGGCGCGGGGCGACAAAGGGCCTCAACATTCGCGCTGATGCGCCCGACAGAGGATACAATGGCAACTATCCTGGCCGATAACGACCCCAGCGCGACAGCGCGGGCGAATTCCGTTCCCGAAGCCGTAGTGGTCCGCTTCGCCGGTGATTCCGGCGACGGCATGCAGCTCACCGGCGGGCAGTTCACCCTGTCCACCGCGCTGTCGGGCAACGACCTGGCGACGTTCCCGGACTTCCCGGCAGAGATCCGCGCGCCGCAAGGCACGCTGTTCGGCGTCTCGGCGTTCCAGATCAACTTCGGCTCGACGGAGATCACCACCGCGGGCGACCAGCCCGACGTGCTGATCGCGATGAACCCGGCTGCGCTGAAGACCAACGCTCCGGCGCTCAAAGCGGGCGGCTTGATCATCGCCGACACTGGCGAGTTCACCAAGCGCAACCTCGAAAAGGCGAAGTACGACGTCTCGCCGATCGACGACGGGAGCCTGGCCAAATGGACCGTTCTGGCCTTCGACATCAGCGCGCTGACCGTGGAAGCCGTGAAGCCCTTCGGCCTTGGCAACAAGGATGCGCTGCGCTGCAAGAACATGTGGACGCTCGGCCTGGCGCTGTGGATGTTCGACCGTGACCGCCAGCCGATCATCGATGGCCTCAACGCCAAGTTTAAGGGCGACAAGAAGATTCTTGCCGACGCCAACATCGCCGCGCTCAACGCCGGTCATGCCTATGGCGAAACCGCGGAGATCGCCGGCCCGCTCAAGCAGCAGCATATCGAATCGTCGCCATCGCCGGCGGGACTTTACCGCACCGTCACCGGTGCTGAATCGATCAGCTACGGGCTGGTTGCTGGGGCGCAGCTTGCCGGGCTGAAGATGTTCTTCGGCGGCTATCCGATCACTCCGGCTTCGGCGATTCTTCACAACCTTGTGAAGATGAAGGAATTCGGGGTCACGACCTTCCAGGCGGAAGACGAGATTGCGGCGATCTGCTCTGCGATCGGCGCGTCTTACGCCGGCCAACTCGGCGTCACCTCGTCGTCGGGCCCGGGGATCGCGCTCAAGGGCGAGGCGATGGGCCTGGCGATCATGACCGAGCTGCCGCTGGTGATCGTGAACTCGCAGCGCGGCGGGCCTTCGACCGGCCTGCCCACCAAGACCGAACAGTCGGACCTGTATCAGGCGGTCTACGGCCGCAACGGCGACGCGCCGATTCCTGTGATCTCCGCCTGTTCGCCGGCCGACTGCTTCGAGGTCGCGATCGAGGCTGTGCGCATCGCGGTGCAGTTCATGACGCCGGTGATCCTGCTGACCGACGGCTACATCGCCAACGCCGCCGAGCCGTGGAAAGTGCCGGATCCGGCCAGCTTCACGCCATTCCCGGTCTCGTTCCTCGAGGAGAAGAACGGCGAAGGTTCCGACGGAACTGCCGTCGTCCTGCCGTTCAAGCGCGACGAGCGCGGCGTGCGGCCGTGGATCAAACCCGGCACTCCCGGCCTGACGCACCGCATCGGCGGCATCGAGAAGGCGATCGACACCGGCAACATCGATTACAATCCCGCCGTCCACCAGATCCAGACCGATGCCCGCAAGGCCAAGATCGACGGTGTCGCGAACAGCATTCCGGACCAAGAGGTCGGCCTGGGTAATACCTCGGGCAAGCTGGCCGTCGTTGGCTGGGGCTCGACTTTCGGGCCGATCCACCAGGCGGTTCGCCGCGCGCGGGCCAAGGGTATCGACGTCAGTCACATCCACGTCCGCCACATCTGGCCGCTGCCGCGGAACCTGGGCGACTTGCTCAGGGGCTTCGACAACATCCTCGTTCCAGAGATGAACACCGGCCAGTTCAAAACCGTACTGCGCGACCAGTACCTCGTGGATGCAAAGCCGCTGACCAAGACCAGCGGCCAGCCGTTCACGATCGCGGAGCTCGAAGCGGCGATCGGCGCGTACTTCGACGGCGTTCCGAACAACGAGGGCGGCGAAGTCGATGCCGACAAGACCCAGCTGCCCAGCATCGAGGCGGTAAATACGGATGGGCCAAACCCCGTCCCGGGCGCGGAGCAAGACGCATGAACGAAATGACCCGCATCGCAGTGCCCACCACCCTGAAGGACTGGGAGTCCGATCAGGAAGTCCGCTGGTGCCCCGGCTGCGGCGACTACGCGATCCTCAAGGCGGTGCAGCGCACCCTGCCCGAGATCGGCGCGGACCCGTCCAACACCGTGTTCGTCTCGGGCATCGGCTGCTCGAGCCGGTTCCCCTATTACATCGAAAGCTACGGCTTCCACACGATCCACGGCCGCGCCCCTGCGTTCGCGACGGGGATCAAGCTGGCCAACCCGGAGCTCGACGTGTGGATCGTCACCGGGGACGGCGACGGCATGTCGATCGGCGGCAATCACACGATGCACATCTTGCGTCGGAACCTGAACTGCCAGATCATGCTGTTCAACAACGAGATCTACGGTTTGACCAAGGGACAATATTCCCCGACCAGCCGCGCCGGTACCAATAGCCCGACCACGCCGCTCGGCTCGGTCGATCGCCCGGCGCAACCTTGCGCCTTCGCGCTCGGGTCCGGCGCTCGGTTCGTCGCCCGCGGCTTCGACGTGTCGAAAGAACTGTCGGGCGTCCTCAAGGCCGCCCACGCTCACAAGGGTGCGGCGTTCATCGAGATCTTCCAGAACTGCATCGTCTACAACAAGGACGTGTTCGAGGAGTTCGCCGCCCCCAAGGGCGCCGAGTCCCGCCAGCTCTGGCTCAAGAACGGCGAGCCGATGCTGTTCGGTAGCGAGAAGAGCGGCGGCGTGAAGGGGCTGGCGGTCAACCGCGATCACCTCCATCTCGAAGTTGTCGACGTCGTCGATGGCGATTGGCAGGCCGCGGGCGTCATCGTCCACGATGTGACCAACCGCGCGGTTGCCCACATGCTCGTCGAGATGCCGTTCGGACCGTTCCCGATGGCGCTGGGCGTCCTCTACGACGATCCGCGGCCGACGTTCGAGGAAACCATTCTGGGCCAGGACGCCAAGGCGCGCGAAGGCAAAGTCCCCGATCTCGCTGCGCTGCTCGCCAAGGGTCAGACGTGGACTGTTACCGAAGGCGGCCCGGAACTCTGATTTCGTAGCGGCGCTGGCGCTCAGGCGCTGGCGTTCGCCGCGGCCTTCGCGGGCGGATAGAGCAACGCTGCGGCGAGAAACGCCCAGCCTGCGCCGCCGAGCCAGCCAGCCATCACGTCGGTCGGATAGTGCACGCCCAGCCAGACCCGGCTCCAGGCGACCACCATCGATCCGGCCATTGCGGTGCCGATGATCGTCCAGCGCACGCTGCGCCGCGCGCTGAACGTCGCGAACGCTAGCGCAACCGCGATAAACCCGAGCGCCGAATTGAAGCTGTGCCCGCTGGGAAAGCTCATTCCCCCGGCCTCGGTCAGGTGCGGCACGATCTGCGGGCGCGGGCGACCAACCCACAGTTTGAGTGCGGTCTCCACCAACAGCCCCGACACCACAGTCGCGAGCAGCAGCACTGCTTCGCGGCGCATTCGCAAGAACAGCAGCGCGGCCAGTGCGGCGATGGTAAAGATAACGCGTAGAACCACACCGCCGAGCGCGGTCACATCGCGAACCCCCTCGAGCACCCACGGCGGACCGACCGGACGCAAGTCGGCCCCGTGCCGCCACAGGATCAGGCCGTGCTGGTCGATCCAGACCGATCGCCCGGAGTGGACCATCCACGCAACCACCACGAACCCCGCCCAGCAAAGCGCGCCGGCGACGAGCGCATGGCGCGGGTCGATCCGCCACCCGCGCGCAGGGAGGAGGATCGTTTCTGGTGAACGGTGTGATTCTGTGTCGATCGTCATGCGCGGCACCTTGCCTTGGCGCGCCGCCGCCGCCAATCCATCCCGATGGACAATCTCACGCATTCATTGATCGGCGCGGTGCTCGGCCAGGCAGGCCTCAAGCGCAAGACCGGCCTCGCCATGCCGACGCTGATCATCGCAGCGAACCTCCCGGACATCGACGCCGGCTGCGCGGTGCTCGGCACGGTGTCGCTGGCGATGCGGCGCGGGATCACCCACGGGCCGATCGCGCTACTGGTGCTGCCGCTGCTGTTGACGGCGGCGATGATCGGGTTCGACCGATGGCAGACGCGGCGCGGGACGCGGCCGGCGGGGCGCATGGCGGTCCGCCCCGGCTGGCTGTTGGCGCTGGCCTATATCGGCTGTCTCAGCCATCCGTTGTTCGACTGGATGAACAGCTACGGCATCCGCCTGCTGGAACCATTTTCGCACCGGTGGTTCTATGGCGATGCGCTGTTCATCGTCGATCCGTGGCTGCTGGCGATGCTGATCGCCGGAGTGTGGTTCTCGCGGCGGAGAGACCGGGCCCGCCAGGCTGACTGGCGCAGACCTGCCTGGGCCGCGATCGGTGGTATCGCGGCTTATCTCGCGCTCAATCTCGGTATCAGCAGCGTCGCTGCGGCGCGCGTTCTGGGCCGTGAGCCGTATCCCGCCGTAGCCGTCGCCAACCCGATGCCGCTGACGTTCTGGCGGCGCGAGGTGCTCTGGCGCGCGAATGGCCGCTTCGGCAGCGTTATCGTCACGCCGTGGGGGGAACTGCGCGAAGGTCAGGCGCCCCAGCCGATCGGAATGGATGATCCGCGCATCTCCCAACGGGTAGCAAGCAATGCGGCGGCCCAGGCGTTGTTGTTCTGGGCACGTCTGCCCGTAGCCGTGACCAAGGGCGACACGATCGTGATCGGTGATCAACGCTTTCAGAGCCGCAGCTTCGGCACATTTTCAGTAGAGTTGAAGCCTTGAGCAGCGCGTCGGCTCCTCCGGCAGTCGTCTGGCTCCGCCGCGATTTACGGCTGGCCGATCAACCGGCTTTTTCGGCTGCCGCTGCCGACGGGCCGGTGATCCCGGTGTTCGTGCTGGATGATGCGCCCCCCGGCGATCGCCGGCTGGGTGGCGCATCGCGGTGGTGGTTGCATTACAGCCTGAAAAGCCTGGCGACAGACCTGGCGGAGCGCGGCTCGCGGCTGATCCTGCGCCGGGGCGATGCGGTTCGCGAGATTGCTGCCGTTGCAGCCGAAGCCGGCGCAAAGGCGGTCCACGCGTTGCATCATTACGAACCGTGGTGGCGCGCAACGGAAGCCGCGTTGGCCGGGAAACTCGAACTCCGCCTCCACCACGGCAATTACCTCCTGCCGCCGGGCAGCGTGACCACCGGCACCGGCGCGCCGTACAAGATCTACACGCCGTTCGCCAAAGCAGCGGCCCCGCGCTTGCCGGCAAGGCACGTTCTCGATGAGCCAAACCTCGGTGCGCCAGGGCACTGGCCGAGGTCCGACCGCCTGGACGACTGGAACCTGCTCCCCACCAAGCCCGATTGGGCCGGTGGTTTCGGCAAGGGGTGGGACTGCGGCGAGGCCGCGGCGAAATCTGCGCTCCAAGACTTCCTGGACCATGCCGAGCACTATGAAGCGGAACGCAACCAGCCTTCGGTCGGCGGCACCTCGCGCCTGTCGCCGCATTTGCACTGGGGCGAGATATCGCCCGCCCAAGTCTGGGAGGCGCTTGAGGGCAAGGGGGGCCAGGGTGTCGAGACGTTCCGCGGCGAGTTGCTGTGGCGCGACTATGCGCAGAATGTCGTGATGCAGTTCCCGGACTATGCCGAGCGCAGCTACCGCGAGGATTTCCGGGAGTTGCCCTGGCGGCGCAGCCGGTCGGATCTGCAGGCCTGGCAGCAAGGCCGAACTGGCTATCCGATCGTCGATGCGGGGAT
Organism: Novosphingobium sp.; assembly: GCA_039914785.1. Taxonomy (GTDB): domain Bacteria; phylum Pseudomonadota; class Alphaproteobacteria; order Sphingomonadales; family Sphingomonadaceae; genus Novosphingobium. The sequence goes on along the minus strand of JBDSOM010000212.1, from coordinate 2,195 downwards.
GCGCCAGCTCTGGGCGACCGGGTGGATGCACAACCGCGTGCGCATGATCGCGGCCTCGTTCGTGATCAAGCACCTGTTGATTGACTGGCGCGAGGGCGAGCGGTGGTTTTGGGATACACTCGTCGATGCCGATTGTGCCAACAACGCGGTCAACTGGCAGTGGGTCGCGGGCAGCGGGGTAGACGCGAACTTGTTCACCCGGATCATGGCGCCGTTGAGCCAGTCGGAGAAGTTCGATGCGGGGGATTACATTCGCGAATGGGTGCCCGAGCTCGCCCACTTGTCCGATACGGACATCCATGATCCGGCCGATGACCAGCGCGGGGCCTATCCCGTCAAGCTGATCGGCCACCGCGAAGCGCGCGAGCGGGCGCTGGCCGCTTATCGCCAGATGAAGGCGGGGCGCTGACCCCGCTGCCTTGCGAGACGCGAGGCAGCGGTTCATACCTGCGCGCATGAATTCGCAGGCGCCGGTTAGGGGTTCGGAGCTTGTTGTGGGTGGCAGCCGTCTCGGCTTCGGCCCGCAATGGCTGGCGCGCGCCTTTTCGGGCGGTATCCACAAGATCCTCGACCGGCTCGACGCCGGCATCACCTGCGGGACGATCGACGGCGTGCTGCCCGACGGCACGACGCGTCGGGTCGGAGGGCGTGGTGCCAGTAGCGAGGCGGGTACGACGGCGGCGGTCACCGTGCATGATTGGCGGGCATTGCTGCGCCTCGCGACCGGCGGCTCGGTGGGCTGGTACCAGGCCTGGGAAGCGGGCGAATGGGACAGTCCCGATCCGGTCGCGCTGTTCGCGCTGTTCATGGAAAATGGCGCGACACTTGGGAATCTGGGGCGGGCGCATGGGCCGTGGCGCTTCGCCGCGACGGTACTGCACTGGCTACGGCGCAACACCCGGGCCGGTTCGGAGCGCAACATCCACGCGCATTATGACCTTGGGAACGATTTCTACTCGCTGTGGCTCGACCCGACGATGAGCTATTCTTCGGCGCGGTTCTATGCCGGGGCAGATCTCGAGGCGGCCCAGCGCTGCAAGATTGCGAGCGTTGCCGATCGGGTTGCCGGAGCAGGGAGCGTGCTGGAGATTGGCTGTGGCTGGGGCAGCCTCGCCGGCGAGCTTGCGGCACGGGGGAGCCAAGTCACCGCGATCAGCCTTTCGGACGAACAACTCACCTGGGCGCGCCAGCATCAGCAGCCGGGAATCGACTTTCGCAAAGCCGACTACCGCGACACTACCGGGCAGTTCGACGCGATCGTCAGCGTCGAGATGGTCGAGGCGGTGGGCCGCGCATTCTGGCCCGATTTTTTCGACTGCATCAGCCGCTGCCTGAAACCGGGTGGGCGTGCTGCCATTCAGTACATCGCGATGCGCGACGACCTGTTCGACGCGTATGCCCGCAGTGCCGACTTCATCCAGACTTACGTGTTCCCTGGCGGCATGCTGATCCGCGAGAGCGAGTTCCGCGCGCTCGCCGCAGAGCGTGGGCTGTCGTGGGAGGACCAGGTCAACTTCGGCCCGGACTATGCTGAAACGCTACGAATCTGGCGCGAGAACTTCGACCGGATCGTGGCCGAGGGACGCCTGCCGCCCGGTTTCGACCAGCGCTTCGTGGGCCTGTGGCGGTTCTACCTGATGTACTGCGAAGGCGGCTTTCGCGGGGGCGGGATCGATGTCGCCCAGGTTACCGTCGTCAAAAGGTAATGGTCAGGCCGGGTCGCTCGCCCGGCCGTGCGCGGGAGGGAGACCCGCAAGGCTGCGCGCCCGGCCTGACCAAAGCCGAATTCATGGAATCGAGCGAAACACCGTCTCGCCGCGAAACCTGGCGATTATGTTGTCGTGGACGATCGGGCTCAGCAGGTTCTGGAAGGCGCAGCCGACCAGGCTGTTGTTCCACCAGACGACTTCGGCCTGCAGCGACTCCAGTCCCGGCAGTTGCAGCCAGCACACCGTTCCCGGGTGCATGCGGTTGATCGAGAGGCAGGAAAAACCCGAGAGCGAGAGATCGTGAACGACCGTCTGAATCGATCTGGCGCCTGACGCGCGCAGGGCAGCGGGGATGGCAATCCGGGTGCGGGGTGCCGAACGATCTTCCTGGGAAACGACCGCATAGCGGTCTTGCGAGAAACTGGTGGTCGACATTGTGCCCTCCAAAACACCCGCAGATCCCCAGCAGGCTTTGCGGAATATGGA
>JBDSOM010000053.1:0-4658 GCA_039914785.1 Novosphingobium sp. | reverse complement strand
AGTGCTGTTCGAGGACGGCCGCGCGGTCGGCCTGTCCTATCGGCTTGGCGCCGAGGCGCGCACCGCCAGGGCGCGGGGCGAGACGATCCTGGCGGCAGGCGCGATCGGCTCGCCGGCCGTGCTGGAACGCTCGGGGATCGGCGACGCGGCACGCCTCAACGACCTCGGCATCACTCCGGTGGTCGATCGCCCCGAGGTCGGCGGCAACTTGCAAGACCATTTGCAGATCCGCTGCGCCTGGCAGGTCACGGGCGTCTCGACGCTCAATCGGCGCGCTGCAACATTGCTCGGCAAAGGCCTGATCGGGCTCGAGTACCTGGCGCGCAGGACCGGCCCGATGGCAATGGCGCCCAGTCAGCTCGGGATGTTCGTCAAAAGCGACCCGAGCCTGGCGACGCCCAATCTGGAATACCATGTTCAGCCGCTCAGCCTCGAGGCGTTCGGCGGCTTGCTCGATCCCTTCCCCGCCTTCACCGCGAGCATCTGCAACTTGCGCCCGGAAAGTCGTGGCCGCGTTGGCATCACCGCCGCCGATCCCGCCGCCAGCCCGAGCATTCGTCCCAACTACCTCGCCACTCCGGAGGACCGCCGCGTTGCGGTTGCAGCGGTGCGGATCACCCGGGCTATCGTCGCCCAGCCCGCGCTGGCGAAGTATCAGCCGCAAGAAGTGCGCCCAGGCACGCATTGCAGCAGCGAGGATGAGCTCGAACGTGCGGTCGCCGACATCTCGACCACGATCTTCCACCCGGTCGGCACCGCCGCCATGGGTAGCGTGGTGGATGCCGAACTGCGGGTGAACGGCGTCGGCGCGCTTCGGGTGATCGACGCCTCGGTCATGCCCACGATCACCTCCGGTAACACCAACGCCCCGGTCATGATGATCGCCGAAAAGGGCGCGGAAATGATCCTGAAGGCTGCCCGCTAGCCGACGGTAACCCCGCCATCCGCCGTCCAGATCGCGCCGTGGACCCCGCTTGCCGCAGGGGAGGAGATGAACGCCACGACCGCCACGACCTCCGCCGGATCGGCCGGCGGGCGCTCGTCCACATAACGCTTGATCTTGGCGAAGTCGGCACCCTCGGGCATCCGCGCCTCGGCGCTGATCTCGGGGCGGGAGCGAGCGATCGTGAGCCTCCTGCCCGCGCTCGCTTTCCGATGCATTTACGCCTATCGCCGCCCAGGGCGGCAGGCTCCTGGTCTGGACGCCGAATTCATCCGCAAACGCTGAGGCCATGACCCCGATCCGCATCCTCGTCGACGCCGACGCCTGCCCGGTAAAGGAGGAGATCTACAAGGTCGCCTTCCGCCGTAACGTGCCGGTGTGGATCGTTAGCAATTCCCGGCTCCGCGTGCCCGAGCATCCGCTGGTCGAGCGGATCGTGGTGTCGGACGGCTTCGACGCCGCCGACGACTGGATCGCGGAGACGGCCGACACGCGCGCTGTGGTGGTCACCGCCGACATTCTGCTCGCGGACCGCTGCCTGAAAGCGGGCGCAGTCGTGCTCGGCCCAACGGGCAAGCCGTTCACCACCGCGTCGATCGGCGGGGCGGTCGCGACCCGGGCGATCATGGCCGACTTGCGCGCTGGCGGCGACGGGATCGGTGGGATCGGTGGGCCGCCGCCGTTCACCAAGGCGGATCGCTCGCGCTTTCTCCAGGCCCTCGACGAGGCGCTGGTACGGCTGGACCGCGCGCGGTGAACGAACGCCGCCCCCGCCGGATCGCCCGCTGGGTGCTGGTGCTGGCCTACCTGATCGCCGGCATCGCACACTTGCGCTCCCCCAGGGGGTTCATCGCGATCACGCCCGACTGGGTCCCCTACCCCGCTCAGGTCGTCCTGCTGACCGGGCTCGCCGAACTCGCCGGTGCCGCCGGCCTGATGATCCCCCGGCTGCGCCGGGCGGCGGGGATCGGGCTCGGGCTGTATGCGCTGTGCGTGTGGCCGGCGAACCTCAATCACGCGCTGAACGACATCCCGCTCAGCGGTGTGCACCTCGGCTGGTGGTATCACGGCCCCCGCCTGGCGCTGCAACCGGTGCTGATCTGGTGGGCGCTGTGGGCCGGCGGGGTGACCGACTGGCCCTTCGCCCGAAAACGCTGACGCCGGCGCTGAGGCCTGCGCTGAGGCCAGCGGGCGGAACATCCCGGCGGCCGCTGCGTTTTGACCAGGCGCTGTCTGGAGCTGAACGATGACTTCTCCCAAGCTAATGCTGACGATCGTAACCGGTGGTATTCTGCTCGGCACGCTGGTTGGACAGATGGCCCACCCGGTCATGAAGTTCGCCGATGGGCACGAATCGCGTAGCCATCGTGAAGCGCAATTTTCGTCGAGCCCGATGCAGTTCGTTGATGCCGGCCCCCAAGATCTGAGCCCGCCGGGCTGGTACGGGCCGGTTTATGCCCAACCGGCGGTTTTCGCGCCGCAGTACGCGGCCATCCCCGAGTATTCGCTCCCGCCTGAGAGCGACCGCTATTTGGCCGAGGACGATCCCGAACCGTATGTCGCGCCCGAAGTTGATCAGGCTTCGGCGGAAGCCGCGGCGACAGCGCGAGTACTGATCGACTCAAGGCCTGCCAGCCCCGCGCGCCCGGTTGCCCGTTCCGCAGAAGGATCCGACACGGTGCCGTCCGACGTGGCGCCCGACCTGGGTTCCGACTCGGCGCTCGCCGATAGTATCTCGTAATTTTCGCCCACCGGTATAGCTTCGGCCTTGCTGCACAATTCCCCCGCCTAAGGATTACCCCATGCCCATCCATACCGGCTCCGCGCGCTACGAAGGCTTTGGCAAGGACGGCAAAGGCCAAATCTCGACCCAATCGGGTGTGCTGAGCGACCAGCCATACGGCTTTGCCACCCGCTTCGAGGATGCGCCCGGCACCAACCCCGAAGAACTGATCGCCGCCGCGCATGCGAGCTGCTTCACGATGGCCACCTCGTTCGCGCTCGCCCGGGCCGGGTATTCCGACGGCACGCTCGACACCCAATGCGCGGTGACGCTCGAAAAGGACGGGGACGGGTTCAAGATCACCAAGTCCGCCCTTATCCTTACCGCCAGCATTCCGGGCATCGACGAGGCCGAATTCTTCCGCATCGCCGACGAGGCCAAGGCCGGTTGCCCGGTCTCCAAGCTGCTCAACTGCGAAATCACGCTGGAACGCTCGCTCAGCGCCTGACCCGATTGGCGGTCTAGCGCCTGATCTGCCGCAGGCTGTCGAGCAGCAGCTCGAGGTGCGCCCGGCCGAGCTTGCTCCAAACGTTGTAGAGGCAGCGCTCACCCGGCACGCGGACATAGGCCAGAAGATCCCGCCCGCGGGCCTCCGGATTGTCGGTAGTGAACGGCTTGGCGCCCTCCACGCCATAGCCAGCGAACGTCTGCGGCTTCAGGCCGGGGAGCGCCCGGACGTAAGGCCACTGCTGGGCGAGCGCCGCGCGCTGGTCGCCGATCGGGGCCTCGTCACCGGGCAGCAAGCCCGCGCCGGCGACCCCGAAAGCGCTCCGCAAGCCGGGGCGATCGAACGCCGCGCCCCAGCCTCCGCCGAAATTGGCCCGGCGCGCCCGTCCCGCTCCGGCGCGGGTCGTGGCGAAAGCGAGCGGCGCGCAATGTCGCCGGTTTTCGGCCTTGCGCCATTCTGCCAGCACGGTGGCCTCACCCAGCATGGCGCGCCGCGCCGGAGCGGCCTCGACGGGGACGGACAGCAAGACCAGCGCCGCGGCGACCAACCATCTCATTTCACGTCTCCCAACCGGGCGATCAGCGCCTGGGCTGCGGCAGGATTGCGGATTTTCGCGCCGCTGATGAAGAACAGGAACACGTCGCGGCCGCCTGCGGCCCACGCCCTCGCCTGATCGGCCAGGCGGTCGAGCTCCGCCTCGGAATAACCGTTCGCCAGCGCCTCGTCGGCGAACTGGATGCGGGCGTAAGCGAAATCTGCGGTCTGCTCGAGGAACTTCGGGTAAGCGTCCGCCTCGGCATAGACGACCGCGACGCCGGCTTCCCGGCACATCGCGAAAAACGCGGGGTCAGCGAAGCTAGCGTGGCGTGGCTCCAGCGCGTGGCGCAACCGGATCCCGTCCTGTTCGGCGGGCAGCAGCGCCAGGAACGCCGCCATGTCCTCAGCCTCGAACCGCTTCGTCCCGGCGAACTGCCAGAGGATCGGGCCCAGCTTGGGCCCCAGTTCGGAAATCCCCTGCCCAACGAAGTTCGCGATGCCCTCGCCCGCATCGGCCAGCACCTTGCGGTTCACGCAAAAGCGGCTGGCCTTGACCGTGAACACGAAGCCGTCGGGGACCGTATCGCGCCACTTCACGAAGCTGGCGGGCTTTTGCCGGCCATAGAACGTGCCGTTGATCTCGATCGCGGTCAGGTGCCGCCCGGCATGATCGAGCTCTTTCGCCTGCGGCCACTTGTCCGGATAGAACACGCCCCGCCACGGCGCGAACGTCCAGCCGCCGACGCCCACGTGGATCTTGCCGCAGGCCTCGGCGGTGGCGGCAACGCTGCTCAATTCCTGGACACTCTCGCTCATGCAATTCCCTCCTGCGCGGGTCGAAGTTCACACAAGTCACAGTGTTCAGGGGCAAGCGCCCCCTTGCCTCCCGGAGTGCCACCTTGCGCGCGCGATGCGATCGCCAAGGTACGGGCTGCAGGTCTTGCGAT
>JBDSOM010000083.1:0-15031 GCA_039914785.1 Novosphingobium sp. | reverse complement strand
GACCCGCTCGATCAGGAACGCCGAAGGAACCGAAGCCACGCCGTAAGCGATGAACCACACCGATTCGATCAGCGTGGTCTGGGTATAGCTGAGGTCGAACACGCTACGCAGGTGGGGCAGCAACGTGTTGTTGATGACCGTGATGAAGCCCCACATGAAGAACAGCGTCGCCAGCAGCGCGAGCGATTTGGCGTAAGGCGCGCTTCCGGCTGATGGCCCGCTCGCGACGGACGAATTGGGTATTGCTGGCACGAACATCCCCTCTAGGATCGCATGTTATTTTGTATGAGTATTCCCGGCACTCGGCGAGGTCAATCCTCGAAAGCGCATGAGGAAAGGTGCCCACATGACGCGGCACCGCGGCCGCCGTGCCCGGCCGCGAAAATCTCTGCGCAGAGGGGTAGCTCAGGCCGGGTGCAGGACGCCCCGATAGGCCAGATCCTCGAGCGCCCGGCCCGCACCCAGCGCCACGCAGTTGAGCGGATCTTCCGCAACCATCACGGCAAGCCCGGTCGCCTGGGCCAGGATCGGCGCGATGTTGGCCAGCAGCGCGCCGCCGCCGGTCATCGTGATCCCGCTGTCGATCATGTCGGCGGCGATCTCCGGCGGCGTGTTCTCGAGCGCGGTGCGCACGACCTGGACGATCTGGCCGACCGGCTCCGCGAGCGCCTCGGCCAGTTCAGCTTCGGTGATCCGCACTTCGGCCGGAACCCCGCGCGCGATGTTCCGCCCCTTGATCAGGGCCGTTTCGCCGACGCCATCGGCGGGCATGCGCGCGGAACCCATCAGGTGCTTGACGCGCTCTGCCGTCGCCTCGCCGATCAGCAGGTTGTGATTGCGCCGGACCGCGGCGACGATCGCCTCGTCCATGCGGTCGCCGCCGACCCGCACCGAACAGCTCATTGTCAGGCCCTGGATCGAGATCACCCCGACCTCGGTCGTGCCGCCGCCGATATCGACCACCATCGAGCCCACCGGCTCCGTCACCGGCAGATCGGCGCCGATGGCAGCGGCCATTGGCTCGTCGATCAGCCAGACCTGCCGCGCGCCCGCGTTCGACACCGCATCGCGAATGGCGCGGCGCTCGACCTGGGTCGAGTTGGACGGCACGCAGATCACGATCTCGGGCGAGCGGCGGAACTTGCGCCCTTCGCCTTGCGCCTTGCGGATGAAGTGCTTGATCATCTGTTCGGCGACTTCGAGGTCGGCGACCACGCCATTGCGCAGCGGGCGGACGGTGCGAACGTTGTCCGGGGTCTTGCCCATCATCAGCTTGGCGTCGTCGCCCACGGCGCGAACCCGCGGGATGCCGTCGTTCATCTCGATCGCGACCACCGACGGCTCGGCCAGGACGATGCCGTGCCCGCGCAGATAGACGACGGTATTCGCAGTGCCCAGATCGATCGCCATATCCGCCGCAGCGAACTGGAACAGGTTCATAACAGACATGGTGTGGCAGTTTCCCTCGCGGCCGCTCGTAGACGGCGCTTGGCTAAGGTCAGGTGCGACGGTTCCGCGCATCAACTAAGCTGCCAAGCGCCCCGTCGGCGGGACGACCGGAAACGCTCACACCGACCAGTCGGCCAGGTTTTCCGATCCACCGATAAGCGCCAGGCCGTGCGCGATCGAGGTGAGTTCGCCGCCGTCCGCGATCCGCCCGTCGAAGCGCTCGACGAAGATGTCCCGGATCGCGGGAATCAGCGACGACCCGCCGGTCAGGAACACCCGGTCGATCTGGGCGACGGTCTTGCCCGCCTTGGCCAGGGCATCGTCGACACAGGCCTGGATGCGGGCGACATCCGGAGCGATCCAGCTTTGGAAATCGGCGCGGGAGACATCGCAGGCGATGTCGAGGCCGCCCCCGCTGAAGCGGAACTCGGCGTGCTCCTGCGTGGACAACGCCCGCTTGACCTGGCCCACCGCATCGTAAAGCCGGTAGCCCTGCTCGTTCTCGATAATCGCGAGCATCCGCCCGATCGCGGCGGGATCCGTCGCATTGCGCTGCAACTTGGCCAGTTCTTCGAGCGTGCGCCGGTTGTGCATCAACGCGAGCTTCGACCAGTCCGAGAAATCGTTGAAAAAGCCGCCAGGGATTTCGAGCACTTTATCGAACGAGCGGTACGATCCGCCCTTGCCGAGCAGTGGCAGGACCAGGCGCTCGACGATCCGCGAATCGAAGCGGTCGCCGGCAATGCCGATGCCGGTGGAACTCAGCGGCACGCAGCGCGGGCTGGCCCCCGGCGCGGCGATCGACACGATCGAGAAATCGCTGGTGCCGCCGCCGAAATCGGCGACGAGCACGGTAGCGGGCTCGGTCAGACGCGAGGCGAAGCTGAACGCCGCGCCAAGCGGTTCATAAACGTAATGCAGCTCGATCCCGAACCCGGCGAACATCTTGTCGTACCGTTCGCGCGCCAGCGCCGCATCGGCGCGCGCGCCGGCATAGCTGACCGGCCGGCCGACCACGACGCGCGCACCCGCCGGATCGAGCGCTCCGCCCGAATGCGCGACCAGGCGGGCGAGGAACAGTTGGCCCAGTTCCTCGAAACGGAGGCGCTTGGTGAAGATCGGCGCCTGCTCGAACAACGGGCTTGCCGCCACCGACTTGAACGACTGGATGAAGCGGCTCCCTTGCGGGAAGTCGAGATATTCGGCGATCGCCCACGGGCCGGCCTCGTGCGCCACCCCGCCGCGCACGCCCTCGTCCTGCCAGAAGCACAGCGCGGAGCGGAATACCGCGCTACCCCGTTCCCCCGCCGCCCGATCGGCGAATTCGATCAGGTCGGGGGGCGTGGTTCCCCCAGGTCCGGCCTGCGCCACCGCGGCCACCGTGTTCGTCGTGCCGAAGTCGAGGCCGATCGTCCCGCCGCTGGGGCTGTCGTTTCGCATGTTCGGGTTCCAGGTTCGGGGCGGGCCGGGGCCTATGACAGCCGCCCTACGAGGCGACAAGCGGCAATCGAGCCCGGGATACGATCGAGCATGGGGAGCAATTCCTGGGTTGGGGGGTTTCCTTGCCCATGAACCAAGAAATCACCGATATCGCCTTGGTGTGGGGCGTTCGCATCGCTTCTGCCGCCGCCGTCCTGGTGATCGGCCTGTGGCTCGCCTTCTTCGTCTCGCGCGTGGCGCGACGCCAGGCCGAGAAACACCCGCGGATCGACACCACGTTGAGCACCTTCCTGTTCCGCCTGGTGCGTTATGCGCTGATCCTGGTCGTCATCGTGGTGGTGCTCCAGATGTTCGGCGTACAGACGGCCAGCCTCGTGGCGATCGTCGGCGCCAGCGCCCTGGCGATCGGGTTGGCGCTGCAAGGCACGCTGACCAACGTCGCCTCGGGCATCCTCGTCGCGATCGTCCGGCCGTACCGGATCGGCGACTTCGTCGAACTCAACGGCAAGGAAGGCCTCGTCACCGACCTCGACTTGTTCTTCACCGAGCTGCGAACCAAGGAAAACCGGCGGGTCATCGTGCCCAACGGCCAGGCCATCGCCAATCCTATCGTCAACCACACCACAGCTGGTCAGCGCTGCTGCGTGATCGTGTTCGGGATCGATTACGCCGACGACATCGACCACGCGTTTGCCGTGCTGCGCGAGGTCATGGTCGGCGATCCGCGCGCCAGCAGCCACCCCGAACCGTGGTTCGGGGTCGAAAGCCTGGGCGATTATTCCGTCAACGTGTCGGCGCGGGTGTGTGTCAAGGCCGGCGACTACAAGAACTACAAGGCCGACATGCTCAAGGCGGTCAAGGAAGCCTTCGACCGCGAAGGGATCGAAGTGCCCTATCCCCACGCCGTGGAGATTAGCAAAGGCGAGGTGCCGCTGCGCAGCCCCCCGATCAAGCCCCCGGTCAAGCTGCAGCCGGGGGCCGACGGGGCGGGTGCGCCGGCGCATCGCCCGGATCGGGGCGGCTGATTTCGACGCCAAGCCGGGCCGAAGTATGACGGGGCGGGCAAGTGGCGGACAAGGGCATGCTGGGCAACCGACCGCGCTCGCACAGGCTGCGAACTCGGTCTCAAGCCGTTGTGCGTCGCGGTGCTCGATGCCGGGTCGCGGTGCTCGATGCCGGTGGGCATGCGATCGCCCTGCAACGCCAGGACGGCGCATCGATCCTGCGGCCGCAGATCGCCACCGCCAAGGCGGCCAGCGCGCTCGGGCTGGGGATTTCCTCGCGCAAGATCGCCGACATGGCGGCCGAGCGCCCGGTGCCCGCCGCGGGCGGCTTGATCGGGATCAGCGGCCAGACCCGATCGGCGCGGTCGGCGTCACGGGAGACACCTCCGACAACGACGAGCTGTGCGCCCTCGCCGGCATTGCAGCGGCCGGGCTGACCGCGGCTTAAGGTCGGGTCATGCCGCGGTGAGTTGGAGCGCCAGCGCCTCGGCGACCTTGATGCCGTCGACCGCGGCGGACAGGATCCCGCCGGCGTATCCTGCGCCCTCGCCCGCCGGATAAAGTCCTGCGGTATTAAGGCTTTGCAGGTCCTTGCCCCGCGTTATCCGCACCGGCGACGAGGTGCGCGATTCGACCCCGGTCAACACGACATCGGGGTGATCGTAGCCGGGGATCTGGCGGCCGAACACCGGAAGTGCCTCGCGGATCGCCGCGACCGCGAAGTCGGGCAAGCACTGCGCCAGGTCGGTCATGCGGACTCCGGGGCGATAGGACGGGGCAACCGTCCCCAGCTCCTGTGACGGCCGGGACGCCAGGAAATCTCCGAGTTTCTGGCCCGGCGCGGCGTAATTCGAGCCGCCGGCCACGAATGCCAGCGACTCCCAGTGGCGCTGAAAGGCGATCCCCGCCAAAGGCCCGCCGGGATAATCGCGGGCCGGGTCGATATCGACCACGATGCCCGAGTTGGCGTTGCGTTCGGCGCGGGAATACTGGCTCATGCCGTTGGTGGCGACCCGCCCTTCCTCGGATGTCGCGGCCACGACCGTGCCACCCGGGCACATGCAAAAACTGTAGACCGCCCGCCCGTTGCTGGCCTTGTGCGCCAGGCTGTAGGCCGCCGCGCCGAGGATCGGGTTACCCGCATTCGGGCCATAGCGGGCCTGGTCGATCCAGCTTTGCGGATGCTCGATCCGCACGCCGATCGCGAACGGCTTGGCCTCGATATGGACGCCGCGATCGTGGAGCACCTCGAACGTGTCACGGGCGCTGTGGCCAACCGCCAGAATGACCTGTTCGGCCGGAAGGTATTCGCCCGTGCTCAGATGCAGCCCACGCATCTTGCGCGATCCGTCCGGGGCCACGACGACATCGAAATCGTCGACGCGGGTCGAAAACCGGTATTCCCCGCCCAGCGCTTCGATCGTGTCGCGAATGCTCATCACCATCGTCACCAGGCGGAACGTGCCGATGTGCGGGTGCGCCTCGGTCAGGATTTCCGCGGGCGCGCCGGCCTTGACGAATTCGACCAGCACCTTGCGGCCGAGATGGCGCGAATCCTTGATGCGGCTGTACAACTTGCCGTCGGAGAACGTGCCGGCCCCGCCCTCGCCGAACTGGGCGTTGGATTCGGGGTCGAGCACGCTGCGCCGCCACAAGCCCCAGGTATCCTTGGTCCGCTCGCGCACCGCCTTGCCGCGTTCCAGGATGATCGGGCGAAAGCCCATTTGCGCCAGCACCAGCGCGGCCAGGATGCCGCACGGTCCGGTCCCGATCACGACCGGGCGCGGGCCGGAAAAACCGTCTGGAGCCGTAGCGACGGGGCGATAAGTCGTATCGGGCGCCGGGCGCACATGGGGATCGCCGGCATGGCGCAGCAGCACCGCGGCTTCGTCGCGCACTTCGGCATCAATCGTATACACCAGCTTGATCGCCGACTTCTTGCGCGCATCGTTGCCGCGTCGCGCGATGGCATAGCCCTCGAGCTCGGCTGCGGCGATGCCCAGCCGCTCGCAAATCGCGGCGGGCAAGGCGTCGGGCTCGTGATCGAGGGGGAGCGTCAGGTCGGTCAGGCGAAGCATGAGGCCGCCCTAATGCGTAACCGCCCGCCGCGCCATTGTTGTCGATGCGGATACGGGAGGCAGCTACTGCGTGAGAACCGCCACCCGCCGGCCGAGATGCAGTTCGATCAGCCCGTCGCACGTGGCGACGAGCGATTGCGCCGGCCCCTGGCTGCCCAGAATGTGGTGCGTCGCGATCGCGCCCTCGATGGCCAGAATGACGCCGTCTGCGAGCAGCTCCGGCTCTGCGACGTTAAGCTCACGCGCCAGATCGAACGTCAGGGCGCGCATCTCTTTCTTGCAATTCTGGGCGACCACGCGTCCGGGGTGTCCGGGCTCCGACAACTCGATCGCGACATTGCTCATCAGGCATCCCCGGAACTCCGGGCAGAGCAGCTTGTCGGCAAAATGCCGCACAACCGCGCGCAGGCGGTCCTGCGGGTCATCCCCGGCTGCGGCCACCGCTGCCAATATGGCCTCCCGGCCCTCCTTGGCGCTTTCCTGAAGGCAGGCGGCGACAAGATCGTCCTTGGACTTGAACGCACGATACAGGCTGGGCTTGGTGACACCGGCCTCAAAGACGATCTCGTCGACCCCGACGGCACGGATGCCGCGGCGATAAAACAAATCGCGCGCGGTATCGAACACCTTCGAAGCTGCCGTCTTCTTGATCGGTTCCATGCCGCAATCTACACTTTCGCTGCTGTTTTCAGCCATTTTTAGCGCATCCCATCCTCTCCGCTTGACAAGCAATGTAACAGATCGGTACGTAGCCATCAAGAGACGTACCGGTCAGTAACATGCATCGGTGAAGGTGGGCTAGTTTTTTCATGTACTTATCCGACATAAATGCCGATTCGCCGGTGGACGCACAGGCCGATCTGCCATGGTATCGTCGTCGCAAGCTTGGCTATGTGGCTCTGCCGATCATCGGCTTGCTCCTGCTGGCGCTGGCGATGCGGCTGTGGGGCGGTAACAGCGAGGCCGCCCCACCGCCGCCTTCCGTCGTAACCGTCGCGACCCCGCTATCGGGCATGGTGACGGACTGGGACGACTATGTCGGCCGGTTCGAGGCCAGCCAGGCCGTCGAGGTGCGCCCCCGCGTCTCCGGCCAGTTGGTCGGCGTCCACTTCAAGGACGGCGACATAGTCCGCAAGGGGCAGCTGCTGTTCACGGTCGATCCCCGGCCCTTCACCGCCGCCCTGGCCGAAACCCAGGCTCAGGTCGCCAGCGCCGCCACCGCGCTTTCGCTCGCCCGCAGCGACCTGGCCCGCGCCAGCCGCCTGATCGCCGACCAGGCTGTCAGCGCCGAGGAAGTCGATTCGCTGCGCGCCAGGGTCCGCTCGGCCCAGGCCCAGCTCGCCGCCGCGCAGGCGCAAGTCCGTTCGCGCCAGCTCAACGTCGAATTCGCCTACATCCGCGCGCCGGTAACCGGGCGTGTGTCCGATCGCCGCGTGGACGTGGGCAACCTCGTCGCCGGGGATTCCGCCGCCAATGCGACCATCCTGACGACGATCAACGCGCTCGACCCGATCTACTTCTCGTTCGACGGGTCGGAAGCGCTCTATCTGAAGCAGCGCCGGCAGGCTCAGCAGCCCGGCGCCCAGCAAGGCCAGGACGCCGAGATCAGGCTGCAGGACGAGACCGACTACAAGTGGCGCGGCCAGGTCGATTTCACGGACAACGCCATCGAAAACGGCTCGGGCACGATCCGCGGCCGCGCGGTAATCGCCAACCCCAACTATTTCCTCGTGCCCGGCATGTTCGGCAACATGCGGCTCGGCGGCGGGCCCGCGCATCAGGCGCTGCTCGTCCCCGATGCCGCGGTCGTGACCGACCAGGCCCGCAAGGTCGTGTACGTCGTCGCCAAGGACGGGACGGTCGCGGTGCGACCGGTCCAGATCGGAGCGCTCGCCAATGGGTTGCGGGTCATCCGTTCGGGCCTTGAGCCGACGGAACGCGTGGTCATCCAGGGCACGCAGTTTGCCCAGCCCGGCACCAAGGTCAGGCCGGTTGCGGGCCGTATCCAACCGGCGAAGACCCCGGCCGCCGCCGCCGCTACCGCCCCGATCTCGTCCCAGGCGACACTGGCAGGTGCGGATTAACGCGATCCTCGAACGAATTCCAGGCGTCCTGAACTTGTCCAAGGACCGTCCTGTCTTGCAGCCACCCGCCTAGTCCCCAGCGCCGAGCAGTCCTTCGACAACGCTCGGGACGGACAGGTCCGGTTTCGAATTTTCTCTGAAAAAGGCCCGCGCATGCGCCTCAGCCACGTCTTCATCGAGCGCCCGATCTTCGCCGGGATCATCGCGGTCATCATCACGATCGTCGGGGCACTCGCGTTCTTCGGCCTGCCGATCGCCCAGTATCCCGACGTCGTCCCGCCCACGGTGACGGTCAGCGCGAACTATCCCGGCGCCTCGTCCGAGACGATCGCCGAGACCGTCGCCGCGCCGCTCGAGCAGGAAATCAACGGCGTCGACAACATGCTCTACATGTCGAGCCAGTCGACCGGCGACGGCCGCACGGTCATCACGGTCACCTTCAAGCTGGGCACCAACCTCGATGAAGCGCAAGTGCTGGTGCAGAACCGCGTTGCCCTGGCGACCCCGCGCCTGCCCGAGGAAGTGCGCCGCCAGGGTGTCGTAACCCAGAAGACCACCCCGGACTTCCTGCTGATCGCCAACCTCGTTTCCCCGGACAATTCGCTCGATACCGCCTATATCTCCAACTACGCGCTGACCCAGATGAAGGACCGTATCGCGCGGATCGACGGGGTCGGCGAAGTCCGCATCTTCGGCGCGCGCGACTATGCGATGCGCGTGTGGATCGATCCCGGCCGGGCCGCCGCGCGTGACCTGACCGCGGGCGAGGTCGTCGCGGCGCTCAGGGCGCAGAATGTCCAGGTCGCCGCCGGTTCGATCGGCAAGCCGCCCCAGGCGAGCGGGGCCGCGTACGAACTCAACCTGGAGGCGCAAGGCCGCTTCACCAGCGCCGAGCAGTTCAGCAACATCGTGATCAAGTCCGACGCCCAGGGCCGGCTGACGCGCCTGTCCGACGTCGCCCGGGTCGAGCTCGGTGCCGAGGACTACGGCATCAACTTGTACTTCTCGGGCCAGCCTTCGGTCGGCATCGGCGTGTTCCAGCGCCCCGGTTCGAACGCGCTGGGCGCCGCGGACGCGGTCCAGGCCGAGCTCAAGACGATGTCCGCCAAGTTCCCTGCGGGCCTCAAGTACGACGTGTTCTACAACCCCACCGAGTTCATCCGCGAATCCGTCACCGCGGTTCAGCACACTTTGCTGGAAGCGGTGGTCCTGGTGGTCATCGTGATCCTGGTGTTCCTGCAAAGCTGGCGCGCCGCGGTCATTCCGGTCATCGCGATCCCGGTCTCGCTGATCGGCACCCTCGCGGTGCTGGCCGGCGTGGGCTACTCACTCAACAACCTGTCGCTGTTCGGCCTGGTGCTCGCCATCGGCATCGTCGTCGACGACGCGATCGTGGTGGTGGAGAACGTCGAGCGAAACCTCGAACTCGGCCTGTCCCCGCGCGAAGCCTCGCACCGTTCGATGGATGAGGTTTCGACCGCGCTGATCGCGATCGTCCTGGTGCTGTGCGCGGTGTTCGTGCCGACGATGTTCCTGACCGGCCTGACCGGCGAGTTCTACCGCCAGTTCGCGGTGACCATCTCGACCGCGACGATCATTTCGCTGCTCCTGTCGCTGACGCTGTCGCCGGCGCTGGCCGCGCTGCTGCTCAAGCCCAAGAGCGAAGATGAGCCCGACGGCCGCTGGGCGCGCATGGCCTATCGCGGCGGCAGGCGCTTCAACGCTGCCTTCGACCGGCTGAGCGACTGGTACGCCCGCTCGACCCGCCGGCTGCTGGCGATCCGCGGGCCGGTGCTGGTCGCCTATGCCGTCCTGCTGGGCTTGACCGGGCTGCTGTTTGGCGCGACCCCGGCTGGCTTCGTGCCGCACCAGGATCAGGGCTATGTCCTCATCGCGACCTCGCTCCCGCCGGGCACCTCGCTCGACCAGACCGACAAGGTGCTGCGCGAGGTTTCGGGCCGGATGATGAAGATCCCCGGGATCAAGGGCGCGGTCATGCTCGCAGGGTTCCACGGGCCGACCGGAACGGCGGCGTCCAACGCTGCGGCCGCCTTCCTGATCTTCGACAAGTTCAGCGAGCGCTCCAAGCACGGCTATACCGAAGCCTCGATCATGGCCGAGGCACACAAGATCGCCGGCACCATCGATCAGGGCCGCGTCTTCGTCATCCCGCCACCGCTGATCCGCGGGATCGGCTCGGGCGGCGGCTTCAAGCTCGAGATCCAGGATCGTGGCGGCCTCGGCTACCAGGCGCTCAACGGCATCGTCTGGGGGATCGTCGGCGAGGCCAACAAGAACCCCGCTTTGGCCGGCGTCCACACCAAGTTCGAAGCCTCCGCCCCCCGCATCTTCGCCGATGTCGATCGCGCCAAGGCGGACATGATCGGGGTGAGCCCGAGCAAGGTGTTCGACACCCTGCAAGTCTATCTGGGATCGTCCTACGTCAACGATTTCAACCTGCTGGGGCGCACCTACCGGGTGATCGCGCAAGCCGACCTGCCGTTCCGCGACGATGTGGGCGATATCGCCCAGCTCAAGACGCGCTCCAATTCGGGCAAGATGGTGCCCGTGGGCGCGGTCGCGACCTTCCAGGACAAGACCGGGCCGTACCGGGCGATGCGTTACAACCTGTATCCCTCGATCGATATCGAAGGCGATACCGCGCCCGGCCACTCGTCGGGCCAAGCCCTGGCGGCGATGGAGCAGCTGACGACCGCCCTGCCCGCCGGCGTCACTGCCGAATGGACCGACGTGGCCTATCAGCAAAAGCTCGCCGGCAATGCGGCGCTGCTGGTGTTCGCGGCGGCGACGCTGTTCGTCTTCCTCGTGCTGGCGGCCCAGTTCGAAAGCCTGATGTTGCCGCTGGCGATCATCCTGATCGTGCCGATGACGCTGCTCGCGGCTATGGCCGGCGTGAACTTGCGGGGGATGGACAACAATATCCTCACCCAGATCGGCCTGGTCGTGCTGATCGGCCTGGCCGCGAAGAACGCGATCCTGATCGTCGAATTCGCCAAGCAGGCCGAGGAAGAAGGGCTAAGCCCGATCGACGCGGTTGTCCGGGCGGCGCAATCGCGGCTGCGGCCGATCCTGATGACCTCGTTCGCGTTCATCCTGGGCGTGGTGCCGCTGGTGATCGCCAGCGGTCCCGGGGCCGAGCTGCGCCAGGCGCTGGGCACCGCAGTGTTCTTCGGAATGATCGGCGTGACCTTCTTCGGCCTCGTCTTCACCCCCACCTTCTACGTCGCCACGCGCGGGCTGTCCGAGCGGATGCGCATGTGGCGCCAGCGGCGCGGCGACGCGGGACAGACCGTGCTGCGGCCGGCGGAGTGATCGAAATGCACCTCATGAAAACCACCCTCCTCCTCGGTGCCGGCGCGCTCACGCTGTCTGCCTGCGTCGCCGGTCCGAACTACGTGAAGCCGGACACCTCCCCCAGCGCGGCGCTGGCCTTCATCGGCAGCGCCTCGCCGTCGGTGACTTCCGCGCCCGTCCAGGGCGACTGGTGGCGGCTGTACCAGGATCCGGTGCTCGACCGCCTGGTCGCCGATGCCTTGCGCGCCAACACCGACTTGCGCGTGGCGATCGCCAACTACGAGCGCGCCCGGGCGCTGCTGCGCGAGACCCGCGCCGACCGGCTCCCGCAGACATCGATCGATGCGGGCGCGAACTACAGCCGCACGCCCGCCGGCCAGCGCGCCCCAGGGGCACCGCAACAGGACTGGAGCTTCGATGCCGGCTTCAGCGTGGCGTACGAACTTGATCTCGCCGGCCGGGTCCGCCGGTCGATCGAGGCGTCGCGCGCCGACGCCGACGGAGCGCAAGCCGCGACCGACGCGGTGCGCGTCGCGGTCGTCGCCGAGACCGTCCGCGCGTATGCCGACGCGTCCTCCGCCGCCGAGCGCATTACCGTCGCCGAGCGGACGCTGGGCTTGCTCGACCAGACCGCTGTGCTTGCCGACAAGCGCTTCCAGGCCGGCCGGACCAGCCGACTGGATGTCTCGCGCGTCCTGACGTTGCGCAACCAGCAACTCGCCACCATTCCCCCGTTGCGCGCTCAGCGCGACTCAGCACTCTTCCGGCTCGCGTTTCTGACCGGAAGAGCACCGGCCGACCTTCCCCCCGAGGTCGGCCAGCGCGCGGCCACGCTCCGCCTCCAACGCCCCCTGCCGGTGGGTGATGGCCGCGCGCTACTATCCCGGCGGCCCGACGTGCGTCAGGCCGAACGCAAGCTGGCGGCCGAAACCGCCCGGATTGGCGTCGCGACGGCGGAGCTCTATCCGCAGATCACGCTCGGCGGCTCGATCGGATCGACCGGCAACGCGATCGGCGACATGTTCAGCGGCGGCCCGTTCCGCTGGCTGGCCGGATCGCTGGTCAAGTGGGCGTTCCCCAACATGGACGGCGGCCGCGCCCGCATCGCGCAGGCCCGGGCATCGACCCAGGCCGCGCTGGCCAGCTTCGACGGCACGGTGCTTGGCGCGCTGCGCGAGACCGAGACGGCGCTGGCCGTCTACGCGCAGGGGATCGATCGCCAGCAGGCGCTCAGCGCCGCGGTGGAACAGGCTCGCGTCTCCGCGCGCATTACGCGGGCGCAACTGCGGGAGGGCCGCGTCGATTCCCTGACGGTGCTCGACTCCGAACGAACGCTCGCGGGCGCCGAGGCCGATCTCGCCCAAGCCGACGCGCAAGTCGCCGAGGCGCAGATCGACCTGTTCCGCGCGCTCGGCGGCGGCTGGCAGCAAACCGCCAGCAGCTGATCGGCTAGTTCCGCAAGCTGTCGGGCACGATCCCGCCATTGGCGGCGAGCTTATCCATGACCGCGCGGTGCAGCGCGATGTTCTGTTCCGCCGTGCCATCGGCGCCGGCGTGGACGCCCAGTTCGCCGGCGAGTTCCTTGCGGGCCGTCAGGCTGGAATCGAGATCGAGCAGCTTCAGCAGGTCGACGATCGACGACTGGTAGTTGCCGCCCTTGTCGGCCTTCATCCCGGCCATCGTTTCGAGCACCGCCCCGACATCGACGCTGGCTGCGGGTGGCGCTGGCGGCGGCGCGGCGGGAGCGGCCGCGGGCGCAGCTGAGGCTGGAGCCGGTTCTGCTGATTGCGGGGCTGGGGCTTGCGGGGCGGCATTGGCCGCGCCGGGGTGGAAGATCTTGTTCAAGATATTGCCGAACAGGCTCATGGCTGGCTCCTTGGATGGGTCATCACCCGCTTCGTGCGAATGGTGACTTTGCGCCAACGCACGAGAAATCAAAAGGTCCTCCAGGAACGCCCAGGTCCCGGCACCGTTCAGCTCATATCCCCGAGTGACGGAGCGCCTCTTTATGAAACATGCAGCACTTATCGCCATGTCCGCAGCCGCCCTGGCCCTGGCATCCTGCGGTAAAAAAGACGAAGCGGTCGCGCCAGAAATGGCGGCGACAGGGACATCGGCCGAAATGGCGACCCCGGCCGCGAACATGACCGCCGGTCAATCGTTCGCGAATGCCGCGGCGTCGAGCGGCGCGTTCGAAATCGCAACCTCAAGGCTGGCGGGCGAAAAGGCCGCGTCGGCGAAGATCAAGTCGTTCGCCCAGGCCATGATCAAGGCGCACACCGAAGCGTCCGCCAAGCTGATGGTCGCCGCCGCCGCCGCGGTCCCGCCCGTCACGCCCGATTCGCAGCTTACAGCGATGCAGCAGCAGACGCTCGCTGACCTGACGGGCAAATCCGGCGCGGAGTTCGACACCGCCTATGCCAAGGTCCAGGTCGAAGCCCACCAGACAACGCTCGACGCGCTGAAGGCCTACTCCGCCTCGGGCGATGTGCCCTCGCTCAAAAGCTTCGCGACCGCACTGGTGCCGACCGTGACCGCGCACCTCAACATGGCAAAAGGTCTCTGATCGCCTTTGGTGTAGCCACCAAACGACGACTCCTATCGTCACGTTGGTGACGCGAAGTGGTCACATGAATCGCATCCAGGCGTAACAACCACGCTTTAGCTCGGCCCCCGGCACTATGAGGGTCCAGCATTATGATTCGTATGATCGCAGGCGCGAGCCTGCTTGCGCTTTCCGTCGCAACATCGGCTTTTGCGGCAGACGCCGCTGATTCCGGCCCCGATTTCGGTGAGCCCAAAAGCAGCAGCGACATCGTCGTCATGGCCGACATCGGCTACCGCAACCGCAGTGACGCCGCACAGCCGACACTGGTTTATGACCAGGAATACTTCCAGCGCTTCGAGCCGCTCACCGCTGGCGATGCGCTCAAGCGCGTGCCTTCGGTCACGTTCCTCTCAGACGTGATCGAGAGCGACGGCGCTCGTCTGCGCGGGCTCGATCCGGGCTATACCCAGATCCTGATCAACGGCGACAAAGTCCCCGGCACCCAGGCCGACCGCTCGTTCTTCCTCGATCGCATTCCCGCCGACCTCATCAAGCAGGTCGAGATCGTCCGCTCCTCCTCCGCGCGGCGCACCGGTGACGCGGTCGCGGGCACGCTCAACATCGTTCTGCGCGATGCCTACTCGCTCGACGGCGGGTATTTCCGCGCCGGCGGCCTGCACTTCGACGACGGCAACCTGATCCCGACCGCGGGGCTCTATTATGGCGGCGCGCTCGCCGGTGGCCGCGTCCTGCTCGGCGCGAATATCCAGGGCCGCTACAACCCCAAGAAGAAGCAGAGCCGGCGGTTCGATAATTCCGGCACGAACACGCCGGTCTTCTCCAACCGCGAGGATCAGAGCGACACCCGCGACGGCATGGACTACGCCTTGAACGGCAGCTGGGCGATCAAGAACGACACGACCGAGTTCGAGCTGAGCGGCAACTACGTCCGCACCGACCGCACCGAGAACGAGCGCAGCTTCGAATACAACGACGAGACTGCGGTAACCGGCCCGGTTCGGCGGGCCGCGCCCGGGAACCTGCTGACCGACAACCACAACATCAACAAGATCGACCAGGAAAACTGGACGGTCGCAGCCAAGCTCAAGCACG